>JBOGGR010000107.1:0-7623 GCA_050744025.1 Acidimicrobiales bacterium | reverse complement strand
GTTGTTGGAGGTGAGGACGACCAGGGGAATCTGGGTGGCCAGCACCGTGCCAAGTTCGGGAATCGAGACCTGGTACTCCGAGAGGATCTCGAGGAGCAGTGCCTCGGTCTCGAGCTCCACCCGATCGACCTCGTCGACCAGCAGCACGACCGGTTCGGTCGACCGGATGGCCTCGAGCAGCGGCCTGGTCAACAGGAACTCCTCGGAGAAGATGTCCCCCTCGAGCTCCTGCCAGGCCTGGCCCGAGTCGGCCTGGATGCGCAACAGCTGCTTCTTGTAGTTCCACTCGTACAGGGCCTTGGACTCGTCCAGGCCCTCGTAGCACTGGAGGCGGATGAGCCTGGACCCGGTCATGCGGGCCACGCTCTTCGCCAGCTCCGTCTTCCCCGTCCCCGCCGGCCCCTCGACGAGGACCGGCTTGCCGAGGCGCTCGGCGAGGTAGACGACCCCTGCGATCCCCTCGTCGGCCAGGTAGGAGACGCCGGCCAGTCCTTCGCGCACCGACGCCACAGAGGAGAAATGGGCCTCTCCCGGCCCGAGCGGGGTGCCCACTCCCGCCCCGCTCACCCCCCCCTCACCTGTCCGTCGCCCCTCACCACGTACTTGAGCGTGGTGAGCTCCCGCACCCCCATCGGTCCGCGGGCGTGCAGGCGCTGGGTGCTGATGCCGATCTCCGCCCCGAGCCCGAGCTCGCCCCCGTCGACGAAACGGGTGGACGCGTTCACCAGCACCGCGGCCGCATCCACCTCGGCGCACCAGCGCTCGGCCGCCGCCAGGTCGTTCGTCACGATGGCCTCGGAGTGGCCCGTCCCGTACCGGGCGACGTGGTCGATGGCGGTGTCCAGGTCGTCCACCACCCTCACGCTCAACTTGAGGTCCAGGAACTCGGTGGCCCAGTCGTCCTCGGTGGCCGGGGCGGTGGCCGGCAGGACCGCGCGGGTGGCGTCGTCTCCCACGAGGACGACCCCGGGCAGGGCATCCGGCAGGCGGGGCAGGAGGTCGGCGGCCACAGCCCGGTGGACGAGCAGGGACTCGGCGGCGTTGCAGACGCCGGGCCGCTGGCACTTGGCGTTCGCCACGATCGAGAGCGCCATGTCCAGGTCGGCGGCGGCGTCGACGTAGACGTGGCAGTTCCCGTCCCCGTCGATGATGTAGGGCACCCGGGCGCACTCGACCACCGTCTCCACGAGCGACGGGCCGCCCCGCGGTATGAGGCAGTCGACGAGCCCCCGCAGCCGCATGAACGCCACCGCTCCCTCCCGGCTGGTGTCCTCGACCAGCACCACCGCGTCGGCGGGGAGCCCGGTCTTGGCGATGGCCTCCCGGAGCACGGAGACGACCGCCCGGTTCGAGGCGATGGCGCTGGACGAGCCCCGCAGGAGGGCGGCGTTGGCGGACTTGAGGCACAGCCCCGCGGCGTCGCTGGTCACGTTGGGGCGGTTCTCGTATATGACGCCGACGACCCCGAGGGGGACCCGGACCCGGCTGACCCGCAGGCCGTTGGGCCGGACCCACCCGTCGGCCACCTCCCCCACCGGATCGGGCAGGCCGGCCACCTCGCGCAGCCCCTCCGCCATGGCCGTCACCCGCCCGGGGGTGAGCCGCAGCCGGTCGATGGCCGTCGCCCCCGGCGCGCTCCGCTCGGCCCGGGCCACGTCGCCGGCGTTGGCGGCCAGCACCTCTTCCGACCGGCTCTGGAGGAGGTCGGCGGCGGCCAGGAGGGCAGCGTCCCTCGTGGCGCCGGTCGTGGTGGCGAGGTGCCGGGCTGCCGCCCGGGCCCGCCGGCCGAGCGCAGCCAGCCCCGCACCGTCGGACGGGGGGCCCCCGGGGTGGCCCGCGATCGCCATGGCCGGCGAGCCTATCCCCTGGCCCGCCAACGCCTATCCCCTGGCCCGGTGCGCGATCGGGAACGAGACCTGCCCGGCCGGTCAGGGCCCGAGGACCACCAGGTCGTCGCGGTGGACGACCTCGGGGGCGACGTCGGGAGGGAGCTCAGCCGAGCGCCGCCCGGCCCACCCGGCCAGGCGGGAGGCCGGGTGACGGGCCAGGCCCTTCGCGAACACCGACCCCCGCCGGTCCGCGATCTCCACGGCGTCGTCGGCGTCGAAGCGCCCGCGGACCTCGACCACCCCCGCCGGCAGCAGCGACCGCCCCCGCTCGACCAGGGCCTCCCGGGCGCCGTCGTCGACCACCACGGTCCCCGAGGAGGCCACGGCGAAGGCGATCCAGAGCTTGCGCGCGGGCAGCCTCCGGTCGCGGGCCCGGACCACCGTGCCCACCCCGGGCTCACCGGCGACCGAGGCGGCGAGCACCCCTGGCCGGTCGGCTGCGGCGATCACCGTCCGGATCCCGGACCAGGCCGCCATCTTGGCGGCCGCCAGCTTGGACGCCATCCCGCCGCTCCCCCGCTCGGTGCCCGTCCCCCGTGCGCCGGCCTCGAGGTCGCGGTCCACCTCGATCACCTCCTCGACGAGCGAGGCGCCGCCGTCCCGGCGGGGATCGGCGGTGAACAGGCCTGCCGTGTCGGTGAGCAGGACCAGGACGTCGGCCCGCACGAGGTGGGCCACCAGGGCGGCCAGGCGGTCGTTGTCCCCGAACCGGATCTCGTCGTCGGCCACAGCGTCGTTCTCGTTCACGACCGGGACCACCCCCAGGTCCAGCAGCCTCCCCAGCGTCTGGCGGGCGTGCAGGTACTGCTGGCGGTGGACGAAGTCGAGGGGGGCGAGCAGGACCTGGCCCCCGACGACCCCGCAGCCGGCGAGCACGTCGTCGTAGACCCGCATAAGGCGGCTCTGGCCCACAGCAGACACGGCCTGGAGGGTGGCGGGGTCGGGGGGGCGGGCCCCGGCCAGCCCGAGCGGGGGGAGGCCGGCGGCGATGGCCCCGGAGGTCACGAGCACGACCCTGTGGCCCCCGGCCCGCAGCCCCACCACCTCGGCGCACAGCTTGGCGATCGCCGCCTCGTCGATCTCGCCCGACAAGCGGGTGATGGACGAGGTGCCCACCTTGGCCACGACGTTCAACCGGTGCCCGCCTCAGCCGGTGGGGGAGACCGGTCCCGAGCCCCCGCCCGGCGACGACCCCTCCGCCAGCGGGAGCGCCTGGCCGGGGACGAGGGAGGCGGACACCGGGCCCGCCGGCCCGGCCACCGCGCCGAGGAGCCGGCTCCGACCGGCCTGGCAGGCCTCGACCTGGTCACCGCGAGAGGACACGACGGCCAGATAGTAGGCCCATGTCGTCCGAGCTGGCCGTGGCCGGAGGAGAGGCCCTGGCTACGATGCCTGAGGTGGCCGGTGAGCGAGCTGGGGAGACCGTGGGGCCGGCGGGGCCGGCTGGGCCTACGTGGCGCTGCTCCTGAACTTCGCCGGCGCCCGGCCGACCCGTCCCGGCAGGTGGGCGCCGTCTCAACTGTCCGGCTCGTAGGTGAAGCTGAACCCGCCGATGTGAACGACGTCGCCGTCCCGGGCCCCGGACCGCGCCAGGGCCCGGTCCACCCCGAGCCGGCGCAGGCGGCGCTGGACGTGCTCGAGGGCGCCGGGGTCGGTCAGGTCGCTCACCGCGACGGCCCGCTCAGCCGAGCGCCCGGACACCACCCAGTCCCCGCCCCGGTCCCGGGCAACCTCGACCCCCTCGGGGCGGGGCCGGTGGACGACCATGGCCGCCCGCCCGGCGACGAGGACGCCGGCCGCGGGGACGCCGGCCGCGGGGGGGCCGGCCGCGGGGGGGCCGGTCCCCGGGGCGCCGGGCCAGCCAGCGACAGGGGCCGGCCCCTCCCCCGCGGCGCCCCTCGCCGCGGCTTCGCCGGCCCGGGAGGCGGACACCAGGCCGGCCACTGCGGCCAGCAGCTCGGTCAGCCCGGCGCCGGTCGCGGACGAGATGCGCATGCCGTCGAAGGGGGCGCCACGGAGTCCATGAGGGAGGGGCCCGGCCGCGTGGGCCGGGTCGGCTGCGGGTACCAGGTCGGCCTTGGAGCCCACCACCAGGCGGGGCCGGGCCAGCAGGTCCGCCCGGTGGCGGCCCAGCTCGGCCAGCAGGATCCGCTCCTGGTCGGCGGAGCCGGGCCCGTCCGACGGGGCCAGGTCCACCAGCACCACCAACACCCGGGCCCGCTCGACGTGGCGCAGGAACCGGTGGCCCAGCCCCCGCCCCTCGCTGGCCCCCTCGATCAGCCCCGGCACGTCGGCCATGACCATCTCCGTCTCGCCCCCCCTCCCCACCCGGACCACACCGAGGTGGGGCTCGAGCGTCGTGAACGGGTAGTCGGCGATCTTGGGCCGGGCCGCCGACACCCGGGAGATCAGCGTGCTCTTGCCGGCGTTGGGCATGCCCACCAGCGCCACGTCGGCCACGAGCTTGAGCTCCAGGTCGTACCAGCGCTCCTCCCCCACCTCGCCCTGCTCGGCGAACGACGGCGCCCTCCGGCGGTTGGACAGGAAGCGGGCGTTGCCCCGGCCGCCCCGGCCACCCTCGGCCGCCAGCCACCGGTCCCCGGCCGCGGCCAGGTCCGCCAGGGCCTCACCGGACAGAGCCCTGACCACGGTCCCGACCGGGACCTCCACGTGCAGGTCGGCGCCGTCGGCCCCGTGCCTCGCCTTTCCCCGGCCGTGCGTGGCGTTCCCCGTGCGGCGGTGGGGACGGTCCCGGAACGACAGCAGCGATGCGAGCCGGGTCGAGGCCTCCAGCCAGATGCTCCCGCCCCGGCCGCCGTCCCCGCCGTCGGGGCCGCCCCTCGCCACGTGGGCCTCTCGGCGGAACGAGACCGCGCCGGCCCCGCCGTCGCCGGCCTTCACGTGCAGCTGAGCCTCGTCGACGAACCCGGACACCGGCCCGAGCCTAGAGTCGGGGGCTAGCTCGACACCGAGCGGACCACGAAGGAGAGACGATGACGATCGCCGTGGGTGAGCGGATCCCGGACGTGCAGGTGAGGACCTTGGGAGCGGACGGCCCCAAGCCCGTCGGAACAGCCGACGTCCTGGGCCGGGGCAAGGTCGTGCTGTTCGCGGTGCCGGGCGCCTTCACCCCGACGTGCTCCGACCACCACCTGCCGGGCTTCCTGCTGCGGGCTGACGACCTCCGTGCCAAGGGGGTGGACACCATCGCCTGCATCGCGGTCAACGACGCCTTCGTCATGGGGGCGTGGGGCCGGGATCGCGGCGTGGACGGCAGGATCCTCATGCTCGCCGACGGCAACGCCGAGTTCACCAGGGCCATGGGCCTGGAGCTGGATGCCAGCGCGGCCGGGCTCGGGCCCCGGTCGCGCCGCTACGCCGCCGTGCTCCAGGACGGCGTGGTGACTGCCCTCGAGGTCGAGGAGGCGGCCGGCCTGGAGGTCAGCTCGGCCGACGCCGTGCTGGCCGCCCTGTAGCGGTCGGCGGACGGCAGGCGGGGGGCGGTCGGGGACCGCCGGTCAGCCCGAGAGGACGTCGACGAGCTTGCGACCCTTGCGGAAGCCGAACTTGACCCGGCCCTCTGCGGTGGCGAAGAGGGTGTCGTCCCCGCCCCGGCCCACGTTGGCGCCGGGATGGAACCGAGTGCCCCTCTGGCGCACAATGATGGCCCCGGCCGGCACCACGGTGCCGTCGAACGCCTTCACGCCCAGGCGCTGGGCCGCCGAGTCCCGGCCGTTCCTCGTGGACCCTCCACCCTTGGTCTTGGACATCGCGTCGCTCCTCTGCCGTCAGCCGGGAGTGATCCCGGTGATCTCGATCGTGGTGTAGTGCTGGCGATGGCCCCACCGGCGGCGCTGGTTGGTCTTGGGCTTGTAGGTGAACCCCGTGACCTTGGGTCCCTTGGCCTCGCCGACCACCCGAGCCGACACCACCGCGCCCGCCAGCCGACCGGGGACGGCCACCACCGTCTCGCCGTCGACCAGGAGGACCGGCGTGAACCTCACCTCGTCCCCGGCGGCCCGCCCGAGCAGCTCGACGTCGAGCCGCTGGCCCTCGGTCACCCGCTCCTGCTTGCCGCCCGTGTGGATCACCGCGTACATAGGCCGCCCATGCTACAGGCCTGCTGCTCCGCTCAGAGCAGGCCCTCCTCTAGGATGATCCCCCGGCCGCCGCAGGTGGGGCAGGTCTCCGACATCGCCTCGACCAGTCCCTCCGACACCCGCTTGCGGGTCATCTCGACCAGCCCCAGCTCGGAGATGTCGAACGCCTGGGTCCGGGTCTTGTCCCGGGCCAGGGCCTCCCGGAAGGCCCCGACGACCTCGTGGCGGTTGGCCCTGATCTCCATGTCGATGAAGTCGATGACGATGATCCCCCCGATGTCCCGCAGCCGGAGCTGCCGGGCGATCTCCTCGGCCGCCTCCAGGTTGTTGCGGAAGACCGTCTCCTCCAGGTTGGAGGTACCGACGTTCTTGCCGGTGTTGACGTCGATGACGGTCAGCGCCTCGGTGCGCTCGATGATGAGCGAGCCACCCGAGGGGAGCCACACCTTGCGGTCCAGGGCCTTGTGGAGCTGCTCGTGGACGTGGTGGCGCTCGAAGATGGGCAGCGGGTCGCCCGGGTCGTAGAGCTCGACCCGATCGGCCAGCTCGGGGCTGATGCTGGCCACGTACCCCTGGACCTCCTGGTAAAGGTCAGCGTCGTCGATCACCACTCCCCGGTAGTCCCGGTTGAACTCCTCCCGGATGACCCGCACCGTGACGTCCGGCTCCGCGTAGAGGAGCGCCGGTGCCGAGGCCCGGCGCGCCGTCGCCTCGATCCGGTCCCACAGGTCCACCAGCCGGGCCACGTCGCGAGCCAGCTCGTCGGCGCTCACCCCCTCGGCCGCCGTGCGGACGATGATGCCGTGGCGCTCGGGGCGGACCTCGTCGAGGATGCGGCGCAGGCGCCTCCGCTCCTCTTCCGAGAGCCGCTTGGAGATCCCGCCCGTCGTGCTGTCGGGGACGAGCACCACGAAGCGCCCGGGCAGGGACACCTCCTGGGTCAGGCGCGCCCCCTTGGTGCCGATCGGGTTCTTCGTCACCTGGCAGAGGATGTCCTGCCCCGGCCGCAGGAGCTGCTCGATCCGGGCCGACCCCCCCGCCCCGTCCTCGACGTCCTCGCGGTCGTAGCGGACGTCGCCGCGGTAGAGGACGGCGTTCTTCGGGGTGCCGATGTCGACGAAGGCGGCCTCCATTCCCGGCAGCACGTTCTGGACGCGGCCGAGGTACACGTTGCCGTCGATCTCGTGGTCGTCCTCGTGGTGACGGGACACGTAGTGCTCGATGAGGGACCGCCCCTCGAGCACGGCGATCTGGGTAACGTCCGGCCGCACGTGGACGCACATGAGGTAGCGGCCCACGGCCCGACCGCCTCGCTGCCGGCTCCGCTGCTCCTCTCCCCCGGCCGGGTCGGGCCTGGAGGCGACGCTCGGGCGGACGGCCACCACCTCGGCGGCCCCGGCGCTCCCCCTCCCCGGGTCGGTGCGCCGGCGACGACCCGCCCCGCCCGGACGGCGCGAGGACGAGCCGTCCGCCCGGGACGCTGGTGGGGCACCCCCGTTCGACGGCGGCCGCACCGGGGAGGGAGCCGGGCGGGTGTCGCCGATGCGCGGGCGGGGGGCCGCAGCTCCCGCTCCGTCGGCGGCTACGCGCTGGGTCGCCGGCCCAGGCGGCTGGCCCGGAAGGCCGGGGGCAGG
>JBOGGR010000106.1:0-11303 GCA_050744025.1 Acidimicrobiales bacterium | reverse complement strand
GCGCCAGGCGGAGCGCCCCGGCCCCGCCCGCCGCCGGCGCCAGGCGGCCGTCCCCCCCACCCCGGCGAGGGCGAGCAGGGCGGCCGATCCGCAGAGGCCCAGCGCCAGCCCGGCGGCCAGGCCGGGCGGCCGGTAGCGCCAGGTCATGAGCCACGTCCCGGCCGGGATGGCCACGGCCTGGACCAGCCCGTGCCGGCGGACCGGCTCGACCCGGGGGGCCGGCTCGGCCGGGCGGACCGGCCCGGCAGCCGGACGGATCTCGACCTCCCAGCCAGGGACGAAGGCCACGCTCCGCACGACCAGGGCCGGGGAGGCGGTCCGGACGGTGACCGTCTCGGAGCTGGCCGAGCTGCCTGCGCCGGCCGGCGCCCGGGACACCGATGCCTGGGACACCGATGCCTGGGACACCGATGCCTGGGACACCGATGCCTGGGACACCGATGCCTGGGACCCGGATGCCTGGGACACCGATGCCTGGGACCCGGATGCCTGGGACCCGGATGCCTGGGACACCGATGCCTGGGACACCGATGCCTGGGACACCGATGGCGAAGGCGCCGGGCGGGGGCGGAGCGTCTCGACCCGGAAGGCCCTGGGGGCGATGGTCGACCGGAAGGCGGCCAGGCCCCCCACCCGGCCGGCCGGCTGCCAGAGCGGGGGGCGGAGGGCGGCCCGCAGGCGGCCGGCGGCGGGGGAGGCGAGAACCTTGGGCGGGACGAGGAGCACTTGCAGGTCGAGCTCGCGGACCATGGAGGGGGAGAGGACGGTCGGGGCCAGCACGCCCGGGGTGTGGGTGCCGGTGACCTGGTTGTAGGTGCCCGACACTATCGAGCCGTAGCCCTGGACGCTGGCGTGGCCGTGAAGGATGTTGAGGTCGGGGGTTCCGATGAGGTCGGCCGTGGGCCGCACCAGGCCCTCGGCCTGGCTCGTGGGGGCCCAGACGGCGAAGCGGCCGTTCGGACCGAGCAGGCGCCCCAGGGCGGCCGCCGGGGCGTTGACGGGCGAGAGGACCGTGGAGGGCGGGCTCGACCAGCCGGCGTTGGCGACCAGCATCCCGAGGTCGAGGACGGCCAGCGCGACCAGGCACCGGGCCCGCCAGCCCCCCCGCCACCCGGCCCGCAAGAGGCCCCGCCACCGGCCCCGTGGCCACGCCCTGGTGGAAGGGCGCCCCGCCGGCGTGGAGGGCCGTCTGCCGCTCATGAGGCGGACGGCCAGCCCGGCCGCGGCGAGCGCCAGCGCGCCCGAGACGGCGACCAGGGGGGCGCCGGCGTCGGCGCCCGCCCGCCACGCGGGGGGTAGGCCGAGCCCGGGCCCCGCCCCGAGGCCCCAGGCAGCGAAGAGGAGGCACGACAGCCCGAGGGCGGCCAGGGGGGCGCCGGCCGCCCACCTGGCCGCCCGGCTCCAGGCGACTCTGGCCGGGTCCAGGACCTGGTCGGCCCAGATGGAGAGGAGCACGGCCAGGCCCAGGTCCGCCTCGACCAGGTTGCGGTTCTGGAGTCGCTGGCTCCCGTACAGGGGGATGTGGTGGAGGAGAGGCCCTACCGGCGTCCGGCCGGCCACCGAGAGGAGGAGGCCGATCACCACGAGCGCCCACCACGCTCCGACGGGGGCCCCGGCCCCCTCGTCCCGCCGTCCGAGCCGGCCCGGCTCCCACCGCCCCAGCCGGCCCGGCGCCCGCCGGCCCCCTACCCCGAGCAGCCGGCCCGGCCCCCACCGCCGCGGCGACGCCGCCAGGGCGAGCGCCGCGGCGAGGGGGAGGAGCCCGACGTAGGACGTGACCTCCGGCAGGTTGTAGGGCCCGAGGTAGGAGGCGGCGCCGAAGTTGCCGTACCCGCCGAAGAGGTAGGGGACGGCGAGCAGGCCGAAGGTCGGCCAGGGCAGCGAGCCGGCGGAGAAGAAGGCGTAGCTGGCCTGGGCACGCTGGGACAGCCCGAGGAACGCCAGGCCCGGGAGGAGCTGCGGGGCGCCCAGCATCCCGGCCAGCACGGCGCCGGCCAGTTGGCCGCCGACGATGACCGCCCATCGGCGGGGGTGGCGCCAGAGGAGGGCGAGGCCGTGGACGATGGCCACGACGGCGACGCTGGAGACGGCCCGGGGCTCCCCGGTCAGGACCACCAGGCCCCCGAGGAGGCCGAGGGCGGCGACCCAGCCGGCGACGCCGCCCCCCCGGGCCCGGGACAGGCCCCGTTGGGCCAGCAGGATCCACGGCAGCCAGCTCAGCCCCTCGATCAGCCCGAGGTGGGGGATCTGCCCCAGCATGGCGCCGGCGAAGGCGAAGCTGACGGCCCCCAGGAAGGCGGCCGGAGGACGCCGGCCCTCGGCCCGGAGGAAGGCGAAGAGCCCCGTGGACGCCACCGCGTAGACGGCGGCCATCCCTATCGTCCAGGCGGCTGCGGCCGGCAGCACCGCGAACAGCACCGTGAACGGGTAGAGGGCCCCGGCGTTGAAGCCCCCCAGGAGGGGGGTGCCGCTCCACAGGTACGGGTCCCACAGGGGGAGCTGGCCCAGAGCCAGGTCGTGGCCGGCCAGCACCCGGAGCGGGAAGCTCTGGGTGAGCTCGTCGCCGGGGAGGACGAGGTGGCCGGTCGCCGCGGCCAGGCCGAACCCGAGGGCAGGGAGGCCGACCAGCACTGCCAGGGCGATCCAGTCGGCCCTGGTGATCCGGGCCAACCGGCGCCCAGACCCCCTGGCGGGGTGCCGCCACCTGAGGCTGGGCCTCCGAGGGGCGGCTACCGGCCCGGAGCGGCCGTGCGTTGCGGCCAGGCCGGGCTGCGTTGGGGCCGGGCCGGGCTGCTCAGGTGCCGGGGCCAGCGGCGCCAGCCCGCTCCCGTCACTCAGGGTCGCCGGCCTTTGTCCGCCGCCGGCCGGTAGGCGCGCTCGCCCGGGTCCCGTTCCCTCTCCTCATCTCGGCCTATCAGCCTGCCATCCGGGACGTCTGGTCCCTGCGGGTGGCGTCCGGGGACGGGGGCGCCACCGGCAGGGCGTCGGGAACTGTAGGAGATCAAGCTGGGAACCACCTGAGGAGAATGTGAGGATTCCGAGAAGATGCGGGTCGACCGGCGGCCGGTCAGGAACGGTGCAGGCGGTCCCAGAGCCGGTGCAGCTCCGGGAGGGCGGCCAGGTCCGGGTCACGGGCGAGAGCCTGCTTGGACTCGATCACGTCGCCCAGGTCGGCCACCTGGATGGTAACCCCGAACGCCTCCCTCGACTGGGCCCGGGCAGCAAGATCCTCGTAGCGAGCCAGGTGCTGGCGGTCGGCAGTCGGGGTCCCGACGATGACGTCGACGTCGCCGTGGTCGGTCCGCCAGGTCGACACCTCGAAGCCCCGCAGGGACCGCTCGTCGATCGGGTAGGCGACGGGCTCCGCGCTGCCCGGCACTCGGAGGCGGGCATGGGCCGCCCGGAGGGCCTCGGCCAGGTGCTCCAGGTTCGCGCTGGTCCACTCCGGCACGAGGTCGATGTCGAAGGTCGCCCTGCCGGCGCCGTGGACCGTGGCGGCCAGGCCCCCGACCACGACGTAACGGACCCCATGGCGACCGAGCAGCTGGAATAGCTCCCGGGCTTGCAGCGGGGGCGCGTCAGGATCACCCACGGCGCAGTGCGGCGGCCAGCTCCGTGAACGACTCGTTCGACGTCAGGCGGTCCTCCACGCTCCGGCCGAAGGCGGCGAGCTCGCTGGCCTCCCGCTGGGCATCCGGCTCGCCCAGGCTCAGCCGGAGCTCCAGGCCACAGGCGTCCACGATCCGGTAGAGCGTCGCCAGGTCCGGCATCGTCCGGGCCCGCTCGTAGCGGGCGATGGCCGCCTGGGACGTACCGCAGCGCTCCGCGAGCTGGGACTGGGTCAGCCCGGCCCGGTGACGGGCTTCGCGGACCAGAGCCCATACCGGCCAGCGAGTGGCAGCCGCTCTCACGATCCGAGCATATATGCCTCCTCAGGCATGGCACTCCTCGGCCCCGACCGGGCCGGGCCGGGCCGTCAGGACGAGACTGCCGCGTGCCGCCTCTCGTAGGCCTCGACGGCTGCGAGGGAGACGTAGACGCCCGCCCCCGTCAGCCGGGTCAGGGCAGCCGTCGAGCTCCCCGGCGAAGATCATCTGGCAGAGCTCGTCCCCCGGGGATCCCCAGGAAGCGAGCCACCTCGGGGACGGTCAGCCGGTCGGCCTCCACGAAGGCCACGCTGCTCCTCCTCGCCGGCCTCCGGTCCGTCGAGGACGTCCCCGAGCTCGGGCCACCGAACTTGTGGTGATTACGCGCCATTTTGACCCATTATCACCACAAGTTCGATCCGGCCCCGAGTCCGGCCCCGAGTCCGGCCCCGAGTCCGGCCCCGAGTCCGGCCCCGAGGAGGGCGCCGAGGAGGGCGCCGAGGTCGGCGCCCCAGAGGGTACGTGGGAGCTGCAGCCAGGCGCCAGGCGCCAGGCGCCAGGGCGCCGGAGGTGCGCCGAGCCGGCGAGCCACCCACGGCGCAACGGCTCCTTGGCGGCGTGCAAGAGTGGGGCGCATGAGCATCGACCTCACCGGCCTGCCCCCGATGGACGTGGCCGGGCGGCTGCCCCGCCTCCGGGAGCGCTTCGGGGACGCCGGCATCGACGCCCTCGTGGTGACGAGCCAGGCGAGCATCCGCTACCTGACAGGGTTCACCGGCTCGGCCGGCATGCTGCTGGTCGGCCCTGACACGGCGCTGCTGCTCACCGACGGCCGTTATCGCACGCAGTCGGCCGAGCAGACGGCCGCCGCCGGCGTGCCGGCCGACATCGAGATCGGCCGGCCTCCCGAGCAGCGCGAGGTCCTCGGCAAGGCGGCCGGCGCCTACGCCCGGGTGGGCCTCGAGGCCGAGCACGTGAGCTGGGCCGGACAGCAGGCCCTGGCCGGGGCGCTCGGGGCCGGCCCCGAGCTGGTGGCCACGACAGGCCTCTGCGAGGCACTGCGCCGGGTGAAGGACGATGGCGAGCTGGCCCGGATGCAGGCCGCTGCCGACGTCGCCGACGCCGCCCTGGCCGCGGTCCGCCCCCTCCTCCTCGGAGGCGTCACCGAGGCCGAGCTGGCTCTCGCCCTGGACCACGAGATGCGCCGCCTCGGGGCCGACGACCGGGCCTTCGAGACGATCGTCGCCAGCGGTCCCAACGGCGCCAGGCCCCACGCCCGCCCGACCGGGCGGCGCATCGGTGAGGGGGACCTCGTCGTGGTGGACTTCGGCGCCCGGGTGGACGGCTACTGCTCGGACATGACGAGGACCCTCTGCATCGGGGAGCCCGGGTCGGCCGTGCTCGGCGCCGTCGTCGAGGTGGTGGCGGCGAGCCAGGCGGCCGGCATCGGCGCCGTCAAGGCCGGCGTCGAGGCCGCCGAGGTCGACCGGGCCTGCCGCGAGGTCATCGCCTCCGCCGGCTGGGCCGACGTCTTCGTCCACGGGACCGGCCACGGCGTCGGCCTCGACGTCCACGAGGCCCCGGCCGTCGGCGTCACCTCGACTGATACGCTGGAGGGGTCCTCGGTCGTCACGGTGGAGCCTGGCGTCTACCTGCCCGGCCACGGTGGGGCCCGCATCGAGGACACGGTCGTCGTCACGGCCGAGGGCTGCCGGGCGCTGACCAGAGCGGGCAAGGAGCTGGTCGTCGGCTAGCTCCTATTTCTAAGGAACAGAAGAGGGTGCGCGTCGATGGCTGTGTCCACTAACGACCTCAAGAACGGGATGACCCTGGACCTGCCGGAGGGCCTGTTCTCGGTGGTCGAGTTCCAGCACGTGAAGCCGGGCAAGGGCGGGGCGTTCGTCCGCACCAAGCTGAAGAACGTGCGTACCGGCGCCGTGCTCGACCGCACGTACCGGGCCGACGAGAAGCTGGTCCAGGCCATCGTCGAGAAGCGGGAGATGCAGTACCTGTACCGCGACGGCGAGCAGTACGTGTTCATGGACAACACGTCCTACGACCAGATGCACGTGGACGCCCCGGCGCTGGGCGAGGCGGCCAGGTACCTGAAGGAGGGGGACTCGGCCGTCCTCCAGCTCTGGTCGGCGGAGATCGTGGGCGTCGACCTGCCGGCCGCCGTCGAGCTGACCGTGGCCGAGACCGAGCCCGGCCTCCAGGGCGACCGCGTCTCCGGCGCGCGCAAGCCGGCCACGCTGGAGACGGGCCTCGTCGTCCAGGTCCCCCTGTTCGTCGGTGAAGGGGAGAAGATCAAGGTCGACACCCGCTCCGGCGAGTACCTGACCCGGGCCTGAGGGCCCGGCCGCGTCCCCCCGCACCGACTGCCTGCGTGGCCCCTCGTGAGCGTCGGGACCCGCCGGGAGGCCCGGGAGCGGGCCCTCGCCCTCCTCTACGAGGCGGAGGCGAAGGACATGTCCCCCTCCCTCCTGCTCGACCAGCTCCCGGTCCCGCCCGACCCCTTCGCGGCCGAGCTGGTGCGGGGGGTGGGGGAGCAGGGGGGGCGCCTCGACGCCATCATCGCGGGGCGGGCCATCGGCTGGACGCTCTCCCGGATGCCGGCCGTCGACCGCAACCTGCTGCGGCTCGCCACCTACGAGCTGTGCGAGCGCCCCGACATCCCCACTGCCGTCGTCATCTCCGAGGCCGTCGAGCTGGCGAAGCGGTACTCGACGGAGGAGTCCGGCCGTTTCGTCAACGGCCTATTGGCGGGGGTGGCGGGCGACGTACGGCCGCCGCCAGCGGCAGCTCGAGGGCCCGGCGAGCCTCCGGGCCCGGCCCCGGTCCAGCCTCCGGCGCCGCCGTGCGTGGGCCAGGCACCCCCTCGGGGGGCGGGACCGGAGCTGGGGCCCATCTGAGCACGTCCATGCCGAGGGCCCGGGCGGCCAGAGCCTGATCCTCGTCCGCCGTGATCAGGACCAGGCGGCCTGGGCCCGCCACGCGCCGTCCATCGAGGTCGGCGGCGGCCAGGTGGAGGGCGTCGAGAGTCCGCAGCCGGTGGGCGAGGACGAGGGAGCGAGCCCGACCGACCAGGGTGGGGAGGCGCGAGGAGAGCACGACCACGGGCCCGGCCCCGCCCAGGTCGGTCTCGGCCTGGTCGCACAGATCCCGGCACAGGTCGCGCCCGAGGCGCCCGGAGCGCTCGGCCCGGCGGAAGGCGGCCGGAACCTCCACCCGGGCCAGCTCGCTGGCGAGGACCGCATCGGGGCCCTCGAAGATCACCGTCCTGGCCTGCTCATGGCCGGGCTCGTCAGCCAGGTAGGCACGCACCAGCGCGCTGGAGTCGGCGAAGTGGACGGCGTCCGCCCCGGGCTGGCCACTGCTCGCCGGGCCCGCCGCCCCGGGCTGGCCACTGCCCGCTGTGCCGGCCGCCTCAGGCTGGCTCACCGTAGGCCGGGCCGGTCAGCTGGTCCCGGCCGGTTCACGTTCACCGGGGCCCACGGTCGGCCTCGAGGGCCTCGCTGACGGCCCGCCCGACCCCGGTCGTCCGGGCCACGACACGGTCCCGGTCGGAGTGGAGAGAGCGCCCGGGCCGGTCGTCGGCGAGCAGGCCGAGGTGGCGGGCCCGCTCCCGGGCCGCCTGGCGCCGGTCCGCCGGCACCGCCTGCTCCGGCTCGTCCACCAGCCGGGCCAGCGTGGCGGTCACCAGCCGGTTGAGGGTCACCCCCTCCTCCCTGGCCCGACGGCGCAGGCGCTCGTGGAGGTCGTCGCTGAGCCGGGTGAGGAGCTGACCCATGCTCCAAATGATAGCAGCTAGCACCATCAGGATACCCACGGTGCGTCGATATTTCTTGGCGAATTACGCGCTAAAAGTGTGAGAACCCCTTGGCAAGGGGTTCGCCGAGGGGTATCCTCACATGCAGGAAGGGGTGGAGCATCGATCCCTGAGCCGTGTGGTCGCCCTGGGGCTCGGGGGGAGCAGAGGCGAAACCGGTCCCCCGTTGCGGTAACAGAGCTTGTCCGAACACGGCGGGAGCGGAAGATGAGCATCGACCCCAACCCAGAGGCACTCACTACCAGTGGCGACGGCGGGTGGGCCTGGGGCGCGACACCTTCGGGAGCCGGGCGGGCGGTGGCGGCGGCGGCCCGCCTGGCCCCCAGGGACAGGGCGGCGCTGCAGGCCGCGGTCGACGGCGGGGCCTGGGTCGTGGGCCTGTGGGGGGCCACGGTCCTGCGCTTCAACCTCGGCCCCTCCATCCCCTACCAGTGGCACCTGGTCGTGCTGGTCCCCCTGGCCTGGGCCGTCCAGCTCGCGGTCGGCCTCGTGTCGGGCCTGTACCGGCGGCGGTGGCGCCTCGGCTCCTTCGAGGAGGTGTCGGCCCTGGCCCTCGCGTGCGTCGGGGCGGCGGCGGTGGTCTTCGTCGTCAACTGGTACCAGGCGGGCGGGTCCAACGGCGTCCGGTGGGAGCCCGCCAGCGTCCCGGTGCTGGGCGGGCTGATCGCGCTGGTCGGCATGGGGGCGGCGCGGTACTGCTGGCGCCTCCAGATCGAGCGCCGGTCCCGGCCCGACGCCCGGGGGGCTACCAGGGTGCTGGTGTTCGGGGCCGGAGAGGCCGGGGCCCAGCTCATCCGCTCGATGCTGCGCGACCCCGAGAGCTCCTACCTCCCCGTCGGCCTGCTCGACGACCACCCGGCCAAGCGCAACCGCACGATCATGGGCGTCCCCCCGCTCGGGACGCGCTACGACCTGGCCGTGGCCGCCAGCCGGGCCCGGGCCAGCACCGTGGTCGTGGCCATACCCGGCGCCGAGGCCCCGCTCGTGCGCGAGGTCTGCGACCTCGCCGAGGGGGCCGGGGTGGCGGTGAAGGTCATGCCGAGGCTCCGGGAGCTGGTGGACGGCACGGCCCAGCTGGAAGACGTCCGCACCCCCACGGTCAGCGACCTGCTCGGGCGGCGGGAGATCGACACCGACCTCGGGTCCATCGCCGGCTACCTCGAGGGCCGGCGGGTGCTCGTGACCGGGGCGGGTGGGTCCATCGGCTCCGAGCTGTGCCGCCAGATACGCCAGTTCGGGCCGGCCGAGATGATCATGGTCGACCGGGACGAGTCGGCCCTGCACGCGCTGCAGCTGTCCCTCGAGGGCCGGGCCCTGCTCCAGTCGCCCGACCTGGTGCTGGTGGACCTGCGGGACCGGGCCGCCGTCGACCGGCTGTTCGCCGAGCGCCGCCCCCAGGTCGTCTTCCACGCCGCCGCCCTTAAGCACCTGCCGGTGCTGGAGCTGTTCCCGGGGGAGGCGGTCAAGACCAACGTGTGGGGGACGCTCTCGGTCCTGGAGGCAGCCTCCGCGGCCGGCGTCGAGCGGTTCGTCAACATCTCGACGGACAAGGCGGCCGACCCGGTCAGCGTGCTCGGGTACTCCAAGCGGGTGGCGGAGCGCCTCACGGCCATGATGGACATGGAGGCGCCCGGCACCTACCTCTCGGTGCGCTTCGGCAACGTGCTCGGCAGCCGGGGCTCGATGCTCACCACGTTCCGTGCCCAGATCAAGGCGGGAGGGCCGGTGACGGTCACCGACCCGGAGGTGACCCGCTACTTCATGACCACCGAGGAGGCGGTCCAGCTCGTCATCCAGGCCGGGGCCGTGGGCCGCGGGGGCGAGGTCCTGGTGCTCGACATGGGCACGCCGGTCCGGGTGGCCGACGTGGCGAGGCGCATGATCGCCGAGGCCGGCCGCCCGGTCGAGATCGTCTACACGGGCCTCCGGGCGGGGGAGAAGCTGTCCGAGGTCCTCCTCGACGCCGGCGAGGAGGACCGCCGGCCCGTCCACCCGCTCATCAGCCACGTGACGGCACCCCCTCTCTACCTGACACGCGTCTACGGAGTCGACCCCATGGCCTCCTCCAGCGAGGTCGTGGCCCGTCTGCACGAGCTGTCCCGCCAGCCGGGCCTGCGGGTCGACGACCTGCCGGAGGCGCCCGGGGCCCGCCTCCCGGGCGCCTCCGGCAGGCCGGCGGATGGCGTCCCGCCGGCCGGAGGCCGGCAGGTGGGACGCCGGGCCACAGACCTGCACCCGGAGCCGGCGGCCCCCCCGGCTCCGCACTTCCCGACCCGCCCTTCAGAGGGCACTCACGGAGAGATGATAAGAGCATGGACCTGAAAGAGACCGTCATCAGCCGGAGGGACCTCATCGCCAAGGGCGCGGTCGCCGGCGGCATCCTGTGGGCCGCCCCCGCCATCGAGAGCTTCGCCTACCGGGCGTCCGCCCAGTCCGGCAAGCCGGGGGGCGGGATCGCCTGCTCGTGGGCGTACATCCTGTACACGGACCCGCTGTTCCCGGGCAAGGTGCTCGTGTCCGGCTACTCGGGCTCGGGCGCGGCCAACGACTGCATGAGCTTCTCGGCCAACCCGAAGAACACGGCCAGCATCACCTGTGGTGCATCGACCTACGGGATCAACAGCTTCACCGGGCCTCCAGCGGACACCGACTTCACCGTCAACGGCTCGAGCACGAACGTGATGGTCCAGACGAGCAAGACCACGTGCCAAAGCGACCTGACCCAGAGCGGGAACACCATCCAGGCGGGAAGCGACGTCACGATCCTGGCCGCGTTCGCCTTCGGCGGTGCGCTGAAGATGACCCCCTGCGGCTCGAAGCTCTGCGGTTTCTGCCCCGCGAGCACGAACGTCGGCAACTCCATCGTCCTCCCGAGCACCTGCTGACGTGAGGGCCCTCGTCACCGGGGGGGCCGGCTTCATCGGGTCCAACCTGGCCGACGCCCTCCTTCTTCGTGGGGACCGGGTGGTGGTCCTCGACGACCTGTCCGCCGGCAGCCGGGACAACGTCGACCCGGGGGCCGAGCTGGTCGTGGCCGACGTGGCGGACGCCGGGGCGGTGGCCCGGGCCGCGGCGGGCTGCGACGCGGTCTTCCACCTGGCCGCCCACAAGGCCGTGCTGCGCTCGGTGGAGCACCCGATCGAGACGGACCGGGCCAACACCGGGGGCACCCTGGCCGTCCTGGTGGCGGCCCGCGACGCCGGCGCCCGCCGGGTCGTGTACGCCTCGTCGTCCTCGGTCTACGGGGGAGCGGCGGAGCTCCCCACAGAGGAGTCCGCGCCGTGCGTGCCCCGCTCCCCATACGCCGTGTCCAAGCTGGCGGGCGAGCACTACGTGCGGGTGTTCGCCGAGCTGTACGGCCTCGAGGCCGTGTCCCTGCGCTTCTTCAACGTGTACGGGCCGCGCCAGTCGCCGCAGAGCCGCTACGCCGCGGTGATCCCCCTTTTCATCGACGCCCTCCGGGAGGGCCGGCCCCCCGAGGTCCACGGCGACGGGCGCCAGAGCCGGGACTTCACCTACATCGACGACGTGGTCGCCGCGTGCCTGGCCGCCGCCGCCGCCCCGCCCGGGGACTGTGCCGGCCAGGCCTACAACGCCGCATGCGGGGG
>JBOGGR010000105.1:0-8644 GCA_050744025.1 Acidimicrobiales bacterium | reverse complement strand
GCTCCGGGGCGGGGCCGGCGGGCCGCCCCCATCCAGGCCGGCGACCCCTGCGGGCCCGGCCGGCCCGGGCCCCGCCTCACGCCACCTCCCCGGACCGCACTAGCTGGCGCACGTAGTAGACGGACACGGCCACCAGGAGGATCACGCTGACCACAGCGATGGCGGCCCCTTCGCCGAACTGGCTTCCCCCGAACGCCTTGATGTAGGACCAGATGCCCAGCGTCACCGTGCCCTGGTTGGGGCCGCCCCCGGTCAGGATCCAGATCTGGTTGAACACACTGAAGTCCCAGATGGTGGAAAGGATCGTGAGCAGCAGGAGGATGGGCTTCAGCATGGGCAGGGTGATCCTGCGGAAGACGGCCCAGGACGCCCCGCCGTCCATCCAGGCCGCCTCGTACAGCTCGCCCGGGACCTGGCTGAGCCCGGCGTAGAGGCTGAGGGCCACGAACGGCACGGCCTGCCACACGACCATCAGCGTGATGACCGTGAAGGCCAGGAGGGGGCTCCTCCCGAACCAGTCGGTGTTCGTGAAGTTGCCGAGGCTGGTCTGGGTCAGCAGCCAGTTGACGACGCCGTACTGCGTCTCGAACAACCACCCCCAGACGATCGGGGAGGTGACCGAGGGCATCACCCAGGCCATGATCATGGCGACCGTCACGAGCGTGCGCACGACCCGTCCGACGCGCTTCAAGAGGAGGGCCACCAGCATGCCGACGCCGATGGTCAGCGCCACGTTGACGGCGGTGAACACCACGGTCCGCAGGACGACGGTCCAGAAGAAGCCGTCGGTGAACACCGCCTGGTAGTTGGCCAGCCCTGTCCAGTCGGTGGTGTGGAGGAACAGCTGCCGGAGGCCGAAGTGCTGGAACGACGTGGCGAACAGCTTGTAGAGGGGGTAGCCGAGGACGGCGGCGATGATCGCTGCCGATGGCAGCAGCAGCCCGTAGGGAAGCCGGTCGGCGCGACCCCGGCGCCGGCGGCGCGCCGACCACTCCGGCGACGCGCCGGACCGCCGTCTGGCCGAGGCCGGGGGGACCTCCTGCTCGACGGCGATCACGGCGGTCTCGTGGTCCTGGAGGAGCGCTTCTACGGCTGCTGGTTGAGCACCACGTCGAGGTGGGCGTCGGCCTTCTGGGCCGCCGCCGCCACGCTCTGCGACCCGGTGGCGATGCTCGAGAACAGGTTCTCCATCGTCTTGTCGTTCTCGATGACTGCCCACCCGGGGCTGGCGGGGGTCCCGTGGCTGCTCTTCGCCGCCGCCAGGAACACGGTCTGGAGGGGATCGGTGACCGAGACGCTCACGCCGGAGCTGTTGGGCATCAGCCCGTCATTGTTGTACATGAGGGTCTGGTACTTGGGGCTCGCCATCAGCTTTATCCAGTCGACGGCCAGCTGGGCGTGGGGGCTGTTGGCCGCCACCGCGATGTCGGACCCGCCCAGGAACACCGGGGCGGGCTGGCCCGCCGTCGTGCCGGGGAAGGCGAAGGCCCCGATGTTGCCGGTCATCTTGGGGTTGTCCTTCTCCACCACGGCCGGCTCCCAGCCACCGGCGATGATCATGGCTGCCTTCCCGCCGGCGAAGACCGCGTCCTGGTCGGGCTGGGTCGTGTTCACGCTGCGGGATGCGGTGTTGGACAGGGTGTTCTGGATCTGCTTGTAGGCGGACAGGCCGGCTTGGGCGGCGGGGGAGCCCAGGGCCCCCTTCCACTTGCCTCCCTGCTCGGTGGCGATGTCGCCCCCGTGCCCCCAGACGAGGGGCAGGGCCGCGTACCAGTACTGGCCGGGCCAGTAGAGGGCGGAGAAGTCGGGCACGGACTTGAACGTGGCCATCAGCTTCTGGCCCACCTGGAGCAGCTGGGCCTGGGTCTGGGGGACGCTGACCCCGGCCTTCGCGAACATCTTCTTGTTGTAGAGCACGACCCGGTCGCCGGCCAGCAGCGGGGCGGCGTAGACCTTGCCGTTGACGGTGGCCGGCGCCGACAGGCCCGTCAGCCAGGGCCCGCTCGAGTCCAGCGTCGCCTGGTCCCCGGTGAGGTTCATGAGGCCGCCGGACGAGGCGAACTCGGGGACGTCGGTGTTGCCGATCTCCAGGGCGTCCGGTGGGCTGTTGGATGCCAGCGCTGTGGTGATCTTGGTGGCGATGCCGCTCCACTGCTGGATCTCCACGTTCACCTTCACGTTGGGATGCTGGGCGTGGAAGGCGGCGTTGACGGCCCCGTAGGTCTTGGGGCTGATCTCCCCCGTCATGAGCCAGACGGTCAGGTTCGTGGGCGAGCCGCTGCTGCTCCCACCAGCGGCCGCGCTCGTGGTGGTGCCGCCGGACGAAGCCGCGGCGGTGCTGCTCGTGCCGCTCCCGCCGGCGGCCGGGGACGTCCCCCCGCCGCAAGCGGGGAGCGCCACCAGACCAGCAAGGGCAAACGGTGCCAGATAACGGATCTTCACGGATCCCCCCTCCTCGGGTGCCTGGGCGCGGCGGCCCCGGCTCCACCGGGATCTGATGCGCCATCCTATCCGTCCGCCAGCGATCCCTTCGGTGTCACTGGACTAGACCAAAGTACACAATGGCATAGACCACTGCGGCCGTCAAGGGTCGATCTTCGGATAGATTGCGACCGCGTGGCCCCGACCTCGCGCCCACCCCCGCCGGCGGTCCTCCCCCGGCCCCGCAACCTGGACGTGGCTCCCGGCGTCTTCCATCTCGGACCGGGGACGGCGATCAGGGCGTCCCCGGGGGCCGGCGGGGTGGCCGAGCTGCTCCGCCGCCTGTTGGCCCCGGCCACAGCCCTGCCCCTGCCGATCACGGGGCTGGCCCAGGTAGGGGGAGGGGCCGGGGGCGGTGGGGTGGGCCGGGGGGGTGTGGCGGGTGGGGGCGGCCCGGTGGGCGCCGGGGGCGGCCCGGTGGGCGCCGGGGGCGGCATCGACCTCGTGATCGAGGACCGGCTGGCCACGCTCGGCCCCGAGGGCTACCGCCTCGTGGTCAGCCCCGACGGGGCGGGTATCAGGGCCTGCTCCCCCGCAGGACTGGCCCACGGCGTCCAGACGCTGCGCCAGCTGCTGCCCCCGGCGGTCTTTCGCCACGCCCCGGTCGCCGGCGAGCCATGGGTGGCCCCCTGCGTCGAGATCGAGGACGCGCCGCGGTTCTCCTGGCGGGGGGGCCACCTGGACACGGCCCGTCACTTCCTCCCCCTGAGCTTCCTGCTCCGCTACGTGGACCTGCTGGCCGTCCACAAGCTCAATGTCCTCCACCTGCACCTGACCGACGACCAGGGCTGGCGCCTGCCCTCCCGGCGCTACCCCCGACTGACCGAGGTCGGCTCCTGGCGGCGGGAGTCCATGGCCGGCCACCACTCCGACCTCCCGTCCGGCAGCGAGCCCGGCGGACCCTCCGCAGGCGGCTCGTCCGACGGCGGCTCGTCCGACGGCGGCTCCGGCCGTCGCTCGGGCGGCGAGCCCGGCCCTCGCTTCGACGGCATCCCCCACGGGGGCCACTACTCCGTCGACGACCTGAGGGAGCTCGTCGCCTACGCGGCCGAGCGCTTCGTCACCGTGGTCCCAGAGGTCGACCTGCCCGGCCACACCCAGGCCGCCATCGCCGCGTACCCCGGGCTCGGCAACAGGGACGTCCCGCCCGAGGTGGGGACGGAGTGGGGCGTCAGCGACCACGTCCTCAACTTGGAGGACGACACCCTGGCGTTCTGTCGCCACGTGCTGACAGAGGTGGTGGACCTCTTTCCCAGCGTCTTCGTCCACACCGGCGGCGACGAGTGCCCGACGACGGAGTGGCGGGCGAGCCGCCGGGCAGAGGAGCGGGTCCGGGCCCTCGGCCTTGGTGGCGTGGAGGAGATCCAGAGCTGGTACACGCACCGCCTGGCCGACGTCCTCACCGGCGCCGGCCGGCGCCTGGTCGGCTGGGACGAGACACTGGAGGGAGGACTCCCCCCGGGGGCCGTCGTCATGTCCTGGCGGGGCGAGGAAGGGGGAGTCGCGGCAGCCCGGGCCGGGCACGACGTGGTCATGACTCCGGAGCGCCGGTGCTACTTCGACCACTACCAGTCGGACGATCCCGACGAGCCCCTGGCCATCGGGGGCTGCACGACCCTGCAGGACGTGTACGGCTACGATCCCGTCCCCCCCGACCTGGCCGGTGACCCCGAGGCCCAGGCGCACGTGCTCGGTACCCAGTTCCAGGTCTGGACCGAGTACCTTCCCTCGGCGGAGGCAGTGGAGTACATGGCCTTCCCGAGGGCCTGCGCGCTGGCCGAGGTGGCGTGGTCCGAGGACCACGGCGACTTCTCGGACTTCTCGGAGCGGCTCCGGGCCCACATCGGCCGTCTCGACTCCCTCGGGGTGAACTACCGCCCCCTGGAGGGCCCCCGGCCCTGGCAGCGGGGCGGCACCGGCCTCCGGCGCCGGCGGGCCGCCCTCCCCGCCTCCCGGCCTCGCCCGTAGGCCGAGACCGCCCGAGCCGGCAGAGGAGCACGCCCTCGGCCCGCGCCGGCAGAGGAGCACGCCCGGGGCCCGAGCCGGCAGGGGGCACGCCCGGGCGTCCCCGCCGGCCGGCACCGGCCCTCACCCCACCGGACGCCCCGCCCATCCAGGGCCGGGCCGGGCGCCGAAGACTGGCGAGGCACCGGTCACCGACCACCGGCCGCGTGGTGTCGGCAGCGGTCCGGTCCCGCGTCCCCGAAGGAGCCCCCGTCCCCAGGAGATCACCTGTGCGCATCACCCGCCGCAGCATCCAGCTCGCCCTCGGCGTCCTCTGGCTCCTCGACGGGGCCCTCCAGCTCCAGCCCTTCATGTTCACCAGGGGCTTTGCCACCAAGGTCATCGCACCCACGGCCCAGGGCCAGCCGGCCTTCGTATCCGTGCCGGTCCACTGGTCCTCGGGGCTCATCCTGGGGCATCACGTCCTGATCGACGCCCTGTTCGCCGCCGTCCAGCTCGCCATCGGCGCCGGCCTGCTCCTGCGCCCGACCGCCCGGGCTGCGCTGGCCGCGTCGATCGCCTGGGCGATGGGAGTGTGGTACCTGGGCGAGGGCCTGGGCGGGATCGCGAGCGGCCACGCCAGCCTGCTCACCGGCGCCCCGGGCGCAGTGATCCTCTACGCGGTGCTGGCCGCTGCCGCCTGGCCCGCCTGGCCGGAGACGGCAGCAGGCGCCGTCCGGGGACGGCGCCAGGCCGTGCTCCACCTGGCCGGCGCCGAGCGCTCTGACCTCCCCGTCCGAGCCTGGCTGGTGGTGGCCTGGGCTGTGCTCTGGGTCGGAGGCGCCGTCCTGCGGGCCCTGCCGCCTCAAGACGGTGCCCGGGCCCTGGCGGCGACCGTGGCCGGCAACGCCCAGGGTGCCCCGTCCTGGCTGGCAGGCTGGGACCACGCGGTGGCCGGCTGGGTGGCCTCCACCGGCGGCGGGGTGGTCGTGGGCCTGGTCGTGCTCCTGGCAGTGATCGGCGTGATGGCCCTCGTGCCGGGACTGCCCCGGATGCTCGCGGCCGGCGCCGGCATCGGCCTCGCTCTTGCCGACTGGGTGATCGGCCAGGGCATGGGCCAGATATTCACCGGATCCGCCACGGATCCGAACGCGGGCTTGCTCTTCGCCGTCCTCGGGGTGGCCATCCTCGCCTCCGGCCGAGGGCTGCGGGAGCCGTCGCGCCCGAGGTTGCGGTACCTGGCGAGCGGCCACGAGGACGCCCTGGCCAGGCGGGCTGCCTGAGGCGGCCCGGCCGATCGCAGGCAGGCCGGCCGAGAACCACGGGCCTTCGACCCCGATGGCTCGCGGAAGGCTCACGGGCGGCTCTCCGTCCGATGGCGGTAGCCGAGCCCCCGCACGGGGAGGATCTGGGACGGGCGGGAAGGGTCCTCCTCCACCTTGGCCCGGATCCTCCCGATGTGGACCTCGAACGTCCTGTACCTGGCGTACACGTAGGACCGTTCCGAAATCTGTCTCATCTGTCACTCTCGACGAGGACGGGATTCGGAGCCACCCTTTGCCGGGTGGCGGTGACGGTCCTGTCCGCCGGGATGGGCCGGTTCCCACCCTGGCGCTCACCCACCACGGGATCGGTCTCCATGTGAACGCCAGGGATCATCTGGTGGAAAGGCGGGCGAACATCAGGGTCTAACGCCAGCGCCCTCGGCCGTCTGTCGCTGCGGACAGCCCTTGTGGACAGCTGCCTGCTACACCCTGGACAAGGGTAGCTACGACCGGGCCCTGCCGCAGGCCTGCGGCCGGGCTGCTCACCGAGCGGTCGCCGTGGCAGCCAGCGGCTCCCCCACCACCTCGAGGCGCCGGCGGAACACCTGCTCGAACAGCCCTCGCTTGCGCCGGAGCCCCCAGCCCTCCAGCTCGATATCCCCTGTCCCGAGGGGACGAAGCCTGACGCGGTCGCCGCGCAACTCCACGTCGACGCCGGTCACCGCCGAGGTGTGCGACCGGTCCAGGGCGTCGGCGACCCGGAGGAGGGCAACCAGGTGGGCCACCCTGTAGCGCCACCGGGCGTCGAGGGTGTCGAACGGGCCGTACCCGGGCTTGGGCGTCCCCCGCCGGTGGAAACGGCCCAGGCTGGCCAGGGCGGCGATCTCGTCGGGATCGAATCCCCGTAGCCGCCCGTTCTCGATCAGGTAGCCGGTGTGGCGGTCGTGGCTCTCGGTCGAGACGTGCTCGCCGATGTCGTGCAGCAGCGCGCCGTAGTGGAGCAGCTCCCGGTCCTCCGGGCCGAGGCGATGGAGCGGCAGGGTCCTGTCGAACAGCTCGGTGGCCAGCCGGGCCACCTGGGCCGCGTGCTGCTCCCCGTAGTTGCAGCGCCGGCACAGGCCGAGGACAGAGGCCAGCCGGAGGGCCCGCGGATCAGGGTCCCAGTCCGCCGGGTCGTGGGCCCCTATCGCCGAGAGCACCATGCCCTCCCGCAGCGCCCACTCGCTTACGGTCAGCTCGTCGAAGCCGAACAGCTCCATCGCGGCCAGGAGCAGCAGGGAGCCCGCCGGGACGAGGTCCGCCCGCCTGGCGTCGAGGCCGGGCAGGCGCTGGCGATCCTCGGTCGGGAGGGACAGCAGCTCTTGGTGGACCGCCTCCAGGTCGGCGAGGTCAACCGTCAGCTGGTTGACCGAAGCCGGCACCGAGCCCGACCTGCGGGCGTCGGCCATCCGGGCCAGCGTGCACAGCGTCCCGCTGGAGCCCACCAGCATCCGGGGGGACAGTGAGGCCACGGTCTCCCGGAACGGCTCCAGCGCTCCCACCACCCGCCGCCGCACCCGCGCGCAGTCGGCGGCCGAGAGGGGGTCGTCGCGCACCAACTCGGCTGTGAGGCGGCCGACCCCGAGCCGGAGGCTGGTGCCCCAGGCCAGGCCCGAGCGGTCCCCCACCATCACCTCCAGGCTCCCGCCCCCGAGGTCCAGGGCCAGGGCCGGGCCCGGGTCGATCAGGACGGCGGCTCGTACCGCCCCGAATATGAGCCGGGCCTCGGTCAGCCCGCTGATCACCTCCACCCGCACCCCGGCTTCGGCCTCGATGCGGTCCACCAGCTCGACACCGTTGTCCGCCTCCCGCAGGGCGCTGGTGGCCATGGCCGTCAGCTCCTCCGCCCCGACCGACTCGGCCACCACCCGGAAGCGGCGCACAGCCCCCACTGCCCGGTCGGCGAGCTCCTCCCCGATCCGCCCCGACTGGCCAATGGCGTCCCCCAGTCGCAGCATCTCCTTCTCCCGGACCAGCGGCTCGAACGTGCCGTCCCGCCTGGCCTCGGCGACGAGGAGGTGGAACGAGTTGCTCCCCAGGTCAAGGGCGCCGATGCGCATGACGTCCCATGCTACGGGCGGGCGTCCCAGCCCGACGCTGGACGCCGGGCGGCGGGGTCGCCGGGCCCGGGGCGGGGCAGCTCAGCCGGCCCAGCTTGGAAATAGCAGCGAGGCGCCCGGGCCGAGGCGCCCACTCCCGCTCCCCGAGGTGATAGCAGTTTTGGTCGTCCTGCGACCCGAACTGCTATCACCTCGGCCGGCCGGGGCTGATCTCGCGGAGGTGATAGCAGTTTTGGTCGTCCTGCGACCCGAACTGCTATCACCTCGGTTCGGCCCGGGTCCGAACGGCCTCCCGCGGCGGCCTCGAGCAGGCCTGGTCGAGCCCTTAGACCAGTCCCGACCTGGCCGCCGCCTTCTCGGCCCTTTGCCAAGCCCTCGGCCACCGCCGGCGGGCCCGGGCAGCCGCCCGCCGCTCGGCCGCCACAAGCTGGCCGGCCACCAGGGCCGGGGTCGCGGCAGCGGGCCCGGCGAGGGCCGGGTCGGCAAGGGCCGGGGCGGGGGGCCCGACGGGGGCGGGGGCGACGGGGGCGGGGGCGACGGGGGCGGCCGCCCGCAGCCACGCCTCGGCCCCGGTCGCGTCGTGGAGCTCCCCGAGGACCTCCTGGAGCCGGGCCAGGGCCCGCGCCAGCCGCCGGGCACCTTTGCCCGACACTGGCGCCACCGCCTCCGTGGTGTACCGGCATCGCTTCGCCAGGATCCGCAGCCGGTGCAGATCCCGGTCCGATGCCTCGGCCCCAGCCCGGTCCTCGCCGCCCTCCCCGGCCCCGCCGGCGCCCTCGCCGTCCTCTCCCGCCCTGCCAACGCTCTCCTCGCCCTCCCCGGCCCCGCCGGCGCCCTCGCCGCCCTCCCCGGCCC
>JBOGGR010000104.1:0-6136 GCA_050744025.1 Acidimicrobiales bacterium | reverse complement strand
ACCCACGCTCAGACAGGTGGGCCGGGAGCGGTGAGGCGTAGAACCAAGCGGGCCAACAAGCCGGGGAGGAACCCCGAAAGGGGTGCCGCATGAGCGTGCAACTACAGCACACTCAAGCGGTAACGGTAGGACGGATCCGGCGCAAATGAGCGAAGGAGAGGGAGGCGGCGAATGCGCAAGGTGATCCTGGACTGCGATCCTGGGCACGACGACGCCCTGGCGATCCTCCTCGCCTATGGCTGCCCGGAGATCGACCTGCTTGGCATCACGACCGTGGCCGGGAACCAGACGCTGGACAGGACGACGCTGAACGCCCGCAGGGTCTGCACCGTGGCCGGCATCACCGACGTCCCCATCTGCGCGGGCAGCGCCGGGCCGCTCACCCGCCGGCTCGTCACGGCTCCCGACATACACGGCGAGTCCGGACTGGACGGCCACGCCTTCGGGCCCCCGACCGTGCCGGTGAGCGACGAGCACGCCGTCGACTTCATCGTCCGGACCCTGATGGCGTCGGACGGGGACGTCACGCTGGTCCCGGTGGGGCCTCTCACGAACGTGGCCATGGCCGTCCGCGCCGAGCCGCGCATCGTGGAGCGGGCTCGGGAGGTGGTGCTGATGGGAGGGTCCTACAGCCGGGGGAACCACACCCCGGCGGCGGAGTTCAACATCTTCGTGGACCCGGAGGCCGCGGCGGTCGTCTTCGGGGCGGGCTGGCCCCTCACGATGGTGGGCCTCGACCTCACCCACCAGGCGGGCGCCTCCCCCGAGCTGGTGGAGCGGGTGGGGGCCCTCGGCACCGAGGTGAGCCGGATGGTGGTGGACCTCCTCGGCTTCTTCCGCGCCGCGTGCCGGCGGGCGGAGAGCTTCTCCGACCCGCCCGTGCACGACCCCTGCGCCGTGGCCCGGGTGGCCCGTCCCGAGCTGGTCGAGGTCCGGGACGCCCATGTGGCCGTCGAGGTCCACGGGGAGCTGACGTCGGGGATGACGGTGACGGACTTCCGTGACGAGCCCGGGCGCCCCCCCAACGCCAAGGTGGCGACCAGGCTGGACCAGGAGGGGTTCTGGGCCCTCATGGTCGACGCGCTGGCGACCTACGGAGGCTGACCGGGCTGGCGGGCGCCGCCGGCCCCGCGTCCCCGCCCGGGCGAGCTGCCGCCGAGCGGGCCTCAGGCGGGCTCAGGCGAGCTGCCCCTCGGCGACGGTGGTGCCGAGGGCGGTGGCCCGCAGGGCGGCGAAGCCGGGCTTGATCCGTTCGTTGATGAGGCGGAGGCGCTGGTCGAAGGGGGCGAAGGCGCTCTTCATGGCGTTGAGGGTGAGCCACTCGATGTCGGCCCAGCCGTAGCCGAACTCGGCGGTGAGGGCGGCCAGCTCGCTCGACAGGCTCACCCCGCTCATCAGGCGGTTGTCCGTGTTGACGGTGACGCGGAATGCCAGCCGGCGCAGCAGCCCGATCGGGTGGCGGGCCAACGACGGCGCCGCCCCGGTCTGCACGTTGGACGTCGGGCACATCTCGAGGGGGATGCGCCGGTCCCGCACGTAGGCGGCGAGGCGCCCCAGCAGCACGGACCCGTCGCCGCCGACGGTGATGTCGTCGATGATGCGGACGCCGTGGCCTAGCCGCTCCGCACCGCACCACTGAAGGGCCTCCCAGATGGAGGGGAGCCCGAAGCCCTCGCCGGCGTGGATCGTGATGTGGAAGTTCTCCCGCGCCACGTACTGGAACGCGTCCAGGTGCTGGGTGGGGGGGTTGCCGGCCTCGGCTCCTGCGACGTCGAAGCCGACCACGCCGGCGTCCCGGTGGCGCACGGCCAGCTCCGCGATCTCCCGGGACCGGGCCGCGGTCCGCATCGCCGACAGCAGGGTGCGCACGGTGATCCCGCTCCCCTCGGAACCCTGGCGGAACCCCTCCAGCACCGCCTCCACCACCTGGTCGAGGGACATCCCCCGTTCCCCGTGCTGCTCGGGGGCGAAGCGGACCTCGGCGTAGACGACCCCGTCGGCGGCCAGGTCCACCGCGCACTCCCTGGCCACCCGGACGAGGGCGTCCTCGGTCTGCATGACGGCCACCGTGTGACGGAACGACTCGAGATAGAGGCCCAGGTCTCCCCGGCTGGCGCCCGCCGTGAACCAGGCGGCCAGCTCGTCGACGTCGGTGGTGGGCAGCTTGTCGTACCCGCACGACTCGGCCAGCTCGACGACGGTCCGGGGCCGGAGCCCGCCGTCGAGGTGGTCGTGCAGCAGCACCTTGGGTGCCAGGCGGATCTGGGAGGTGGCCGGCCGGTGGTGGTTCACGTCGCTCGTCATCCTCTCCTCTCGTGCTGCTCCCGGCATGACGATTCCTCGCCGACGCTACGGCCCCACCCGCTCGATGACGGGGTCGAGCGGCTCTGAGGGCGGGCCAACCTCGAAGGCGCCGGCCAGCGCTGCCCGGGCCCCGGAGAAGCGGGCCGGGTCGTCGGCGTGCAGCTCCAGGAGCGGCTGGCCCTCCTCGACCCGGTCGCCTGGGCGGGCGCAGCAGACGACCCCCGCCCCTGGGCTGACCTCGTCCTCCAGCCGGGCCCGCCCGGCGCCCAGGCGCCAGGCGGCCACGCCGACGGCCCGGGCATCGAGGCGGGCCAGGTGACCGTTGGCCGCGGCAGTCACGACCTCACGGTGGGCCGCCTCTGGCAGGGGCGCGTCGGGGTCGCCGCCCTGGGCCCTCACCATGGACCGGAACCTGCCGAGCGCCTCCCCGCTGCGAAGAGCAGCCGACGGGTCGGCGTCCAGGCCCACCAGGTCCAGCATCTCCCGGGCCAGGCCCAGCGTGACCTCGACCAACGGGTCGTTGTGGGGCCTGTCCCCCCGCAGCACGGCGAGGGCCTCCGCCACCTCCAGGGCGTTGCCGGCGGCCCGGCCGAGGGGCGCGTCCATCCTCGTGAGGACGGCCAAGGTGGGCAACTCGTGGTCCCGGCCGAGGCCGACCATGGTTTCGGCGAGGCGCCGGGCGACCCCGAGGTCGGGGAGGAACGCACCGGCCCCGACCTTGACGTCGAGGACCAGGGCCGAGGTGCCCTCGGCGATCTTCTTGGACATGATCGAGCTGGCGAGGAGGGGGACCGACTCGACGGTGGCGGTGACGTCGCGCAGGGCATAGAGCTTGCGGTCGGCAGGGGCCAGCCCCGGCCCGGCGGCGGCGATCACGCACCCGACCTCGGCCAGGACGGCCGTCATCTCGCCGGGCGAGAGGTCGGTTCGCAGGCCGGGGATCGCCTCCATCTTGTCGAGGGTGCCGCCCGTGTGGCCGAGCCCCCGCCCGGACAGCTGGGGCACTGCAGCCCCGCAGGCGGCCACTAGGGGGGCGAGGACCAGCGAGACGGTGTCGCCGACCCCGCCCGTCGAGTGCTTGTCGACGGTGGGCCGCCCCATGGCGGAGAGGTCGAGCCGCTGGCCGGACCCGATGACTGCGTCGGTCCAGGTTGCCAGCTCCCCGGCCGAGAGCCCCCGCCAGACGATGGCCATGAGCAGGGCCGACACCTGCTCCTCGGGGACCTGGCCGGCCGTGTAGGAGCCGATGAGCCATCGGATCTCCTCGGCCGACAGCGCCCCCCCGTCCCGCTTGGTCCTGATGAGGTCGACCATCGCGGGTGCTGCAGCCACCTCAGGCCCCACCGCCGGCACCGGGGCCGGCGGCCTGGCCGGGGTCCCGGCGCCCGGCCAGCTCGTCGCCGGTGAAGGCCCCGGGCAGCAGGTCCCCGAGCCGGAGCGGGGAGCCGGGGGCGTCGACCAGGAGCTCGACGCCCCCCGCCTCCAGCAGGAGCTGGCGGCACCTCCCGCACGGGGCCAGCGGCTCGCCGTCCCCGGCGACCACGCTGAGGGCGACCAGGCGTCCGCCACCCGAGGCGTGGAGCGCGCTGACCACCCCGCACTCGGCGCACAGGGAGAGCCCGTACGACGCGTTCTCCACGTTGCAGCCCGAGACCGTCCGGCCGTCCTCCGTGACCGCCGCCGCCCCGACCCTGAGGCCGGAGTACGGGGCGTAGGCCCGCCGGGCCGCGTCCACCGCGCCCGCCCGCAGGCCGGCCCAGTCCACGTCCCGGCCGGCGGCACCCCCGACTACATGTGACACTTTGTTGAGGCTAACATCCGCCTCGACTCGAACGGACAGGGGGGCTGGCCAGGCCGGCCCGAACAAGGGAGGGGGGCCGCAGTGCCTCGTAGCCATCATGTGATCGCTGGTCTCGCCGTGGTGGCCATGGTCGCCACAGCGTGCGGGGGCTCGTCCCCGAGCTCGACCACCACCACGCCCGCCTCGGGCGGCTCGACCACGACAGCAGCCCCGAGCGGCTCCAGCACGACGGCCGCCTCGGGCGGCTCCACCACCACCGCCGCCTCGGGCACCACCGCCGCCTTCAAGGCCTGCATGGTCACCGACACGGGCGGGATCGACGACCGGTCCTTCAACGCGTCGGCCTGGAAGGGGCTCCAGGACGCCAACGCCGCCAACTCCAAGATCCACGTCCAGTACCTCCAGTCGACGTCGGAGAGCGACTACGTCCCCAACATCGAGGCCTTCATCCACCAGAAGTGCAACCTCATCGTCACCGTCGGGTTCCTCATGGCCAGCGCCACCCAGTCGGCGGCCAAGGCCAACCCGACCCAGAAGTTCGCCATCGTCGACAACGAGTACAGCCCGCCCATCAAGAACGTCCGGGCCCTGCTCTACGACACCGCCAACGACGCCTTCCTGGGCGGCTACCTGGCTGCCGGCCTGACCAAGACCGGCACCGTGGCCACCTACGGCGGGGAGAACTTCTCCACCGTCACCATCTACGAGGACGGGTTCTGGGACGGCGTGCAGTACTACAACCAGAAGCACGGCAAGCACGTGCAGGTGCTCGGCTGGAACGAGAAGACCCAGAAGGGCACGTTCATCGGCAGCTTCACCAACCAGGCCAAGGCCGAGCAGGACACCAACGCCTTCATCCAGCAGGGGGCCGACATCATCTTCCCGGTGGCCGGCAGTGACGGCCTCGGCTCGGTGGCGTCGGTCAAGGCCCAGCCCCCGGGCAAGGCCTATCTGCTGTGGGTGGACACCGACGGGTGCGTGAGCGCTCCCCAGGACTGCAAGTACTTCTACGGCAGCGTGACCAAGGGGATCGCCCCCTCGGTGAAGCAGGCCACCCTCAACACCTACGCCGGCCACTACCAGGGCGGCAACTACATCGGGACCTTCAAGAACAACGGGATCGCCCTCATCTACGGCAAGGATCTGGGCAGCAAGATCCCGGCCAGCCTGAAGAACGAGATCGCCCAGGTCAAGCAGGGGATCCAGGCCGGCGTGATCCCCGTCGCCTCGCCCAGCGCGCCCAAGGTCTGAGCCGGCCGCCGCTAGCCCGCTCGACGTCGAGGGCCCGGCCCCTCAGGGCGACGGGGATGCCGTGAGGCTGGAGCTGCGCGGGATAACCAAGCGCTACGGGCCGCTCGTCGCCAACGACGGGATCGACCTCACCGTGGAGCCGGGGGAGATCCATGCCCTCCTCGGGGAGAACGGGGCGGGGAAGACCACGCTCATGAACGTCCTCTACGGGCTGACCCAGCCCGACGCGGGCGAGATCCTGGTCGACGGGCGGCCCGTCCGGTTCAGGAGCCCCGGCCAGGCCATCCGGGCGGGGATCGGCATGGTGCACCAGCACTTCATGCTGGTCCCCGTCTTCACGGTGGCCGAGAACGTCATGCTGGGCGTCGAGCGGACCCACCGGCTGGGCTTCCTCGACCGCGCCCGGGCCCGGCGGGACGTCCGGGAGCTGTCCGAGCGCCACGGGCTCCTGGTGGACCCGGACGCCGTCGTGGAGGACCTCCCCGTCGGGGTCCAGCAGCGGGTCGAGATCATCAAGGCCCTGCTGCGGGAGGCCAACGTGCTCATCCTGGACGAGCCCACCGCCGTCCTCACCCCCCAGGAGATCGAGGACCTGTTCGCCGTGATGGGCTCGCTGCGATCGAGCGGCCGGTCCATCGTCTTCATCACCCACAAGCTGAAGGAGGTGAAGGCGGTGGCCGACCGGGTCACCGTCATCCGCCGGGGCCGGGTCGTGACGACGGTCGGCCCGCAGGCCTCCGAGGCCGAGCTGGCCTCGCTCATGGTCGGCCGGTCGGTGCT
>JBOGGR010000103.1:0-2306 GCA_050744025.1 Acidimicrobiales bacterium | reverse complement strand
GGCTGCGACGGCTCGCCGGCGGCGCAGGGTGCCGGCCGCGGGGCGCGAGGCTGCGGCGGCTCGCCGGCGGGGCAGCCAGCCGGCCAGGTGGGCCAGCTCGGCCAGGCACACCCCTGCCGTTGCCGCCAGGCCGGTCACGAGCAGCGGGCCACCGACCCGGGCGGTGGCCAGCAACGGCCCGCCGGCCTGCCCGAGAGGGATGCCACCCATCGGGAACCCGCCGAAGGGCCAGATGGTCCGGGCCGCCCGGGCCAGCGTCATGGCCCCGGGGAAGGCCAGGGCCCGGCCCCGCCCGGACGGGGTCAGCAGGCAGGCACCGGCGAAGAAGGCCGCCTCCAGGATCACCAGGGCCCCGTAGCCGGCCGCGTTGAAGCCGGTGGCCCACTCCAGCGTCGGCCCGAAGAGCCCGATCCCGAACACGAGGCCCGCCAGCACGCGGGCCCGGGCCCGCAGGCCGGCCAGGCGCCAGGCCAGGAGGCCGAGCCCGACGGGGGCCAGGCCGTACAGCCCCCACGGGGGCACGCTGGCGGCGACCAGGACGCCGGCGGCCAGGGCCGGGACGACGACCCGGCCGCGACGTCTCACCCGGTCGAGGCCGCCTCGTCGCCCGCCGTGGCGTCGCCGGCGCGGCTGCCACCGTCCCCCCGGCTGCCACCGTCCCCCCGGCTGCCACCGTCCTTCCGACCACGGCCGCCCCTCCCTCGCTCGCGGCCGCCTGCCTCCTTGGTCGCGGCCAGGCTGGCCTCCAGGGCGGCCATGAGATCGATCACCGGGGCCCGGGGCGCGGCCGGCTCGACCACGAGCTCCTGGCCGGCCACCTTGGCCTCGATGAGCCTGAGCACCGCCTGGCGGTGGGTGTCCTCGTAGCGGGTCGGGTCGAAGTCGGTTGACAGCGACTCGATGAGCTGGTCGGCCATCCGCAGCTCCCGCTCGGCGGCCTTCACGTCGGGGCCGGGCAGGCCCCCCAGCTCCTCCCGGGGGAGGACCTCGTCGGCGAAGTTCATCGTGGTGAGGACCAGGGCGTCGCCGAGCGGGCGCACGGCGCAGAGGTACTCCTTGGTCCGCAGGACGACCTTGCCGATACCGACCTTGCCGGCCTGGGTCATGGCGTCGAGCAGGAGCCGGTACGCCTTGGCCCCGCCCGGGTCGGGCACGAGGTAATAGGAGGTGTCGAAGTAGAGCGGGTCGATCTGGTCGAGGGCCACGAAGTCGAGGACGTCCACCGCGTGGCTGGCCTCGGGGTCCAGCCCCTCCAGCTCGTCCGGCTCGATCACCACGTGCTGGCCAGGGCTCACCTCGTAGCCCCGGACCAGCTCCTCCCAGGGGACCTCCTGGCCGTCCTCGGGACACACCCGGCGCTGCTGGATGCGCACGCCGTCCTTCGCGTGGAGCTGGTGGAAGCGGATGTCCTGCCGGCGGACCGCCGTGAAGAGCTTGACCGGGACGTTCACCAGCCCGAAGCTGATCGCCCCACTCCAGATGGGCTTGGCCATGCCATCATCCTCCCGCAGAAATGGTGCCTCGGGACAGGCCGGCCGAGACCGCGCGGGCCGCCCGCTGCCCCTGGGCGATGCAGGCGGGGATGCCGAGGCCCCGGTAGGCGGCGCCGGCCACTGCCAGGCCCGGGAGCCGCGCCAGGTCGTCCTCGACCTGGTCGACCAGGTCCAGGTGGCCCACCTCGTATTGGGGGAACGAGCGCGGCCAGCGGGCCACCCGCCAGCGGCGGGGCCCGGGCCCCTGCACCCCCACGGCGGCGGCCAGCTCCCGGTGGGCGGTCGTCGCGAGCTCCTCGTCGGAGAGCTCCAGGTGCCGGTCGTCGCCCCATCGCCCCGCCGATACGCGAAATAGCAGCTGGTCCGGCCGGGCCAGGTGCGGCCACTTGCTCGACATGAAGGTGCATGCCGTGGTCAGGCGGCCTTCTCCGGCCGGCACCAGGTAGCCGCTGCCGCGCAGCGGCCGGGCCAGGGCCGAGGCCGGGTACCAGAGGGTGACCAGGCTCACCGACGCGTAGCCGATCGCCTCCAGCCGGCCGGCGGCGCCGGGAGCGTGTGGCGCGAGGAGGGGCGCGGCCACGAAAGCGGGCACGGCCAGGACGACCGCGTCCGCCTCCACCGGCCCCTCCGGGGTGGACAGGAGCCAGGCGCCCGGGCCTCGGTCGAGCCCCCCGACCGGCGACCGGGTCAGGAGCTCGACGCCCCGGGCGGCCAGCTCCCGCTCCAGGGCGCCCACCACCAGGCCGAGGCCGCCGCGGTGGGTGAGGAAGACGGGCGCCGGCGCGGCCCCGGCGCCCCGGGCGCTCCCCCCGG
>JBOGGR010000102.1:0-4804 GCA_050744025.1 Acidimicrobiales bacterium | reverse complement strand
GTTCAGAGGTCGAATTGACCTCTGAACGCCACAAGTTCGGGGAGGGGGTAGGGAAGACCCGGGGAAGGAGGCCCATGACCAGCGCTGATGTCCGTGGTGAGGTCCGTGACAGGCTGGCCATCGCACTCGACGTCGACGACCTGGTGGCGGCCACCCGGCTGGCCCGCCAGGTCAGGCCCTGGTGCGGGGTGGCCAAGGTCGGGCTGGAGCTGTTCGGCGCGGCCGGGCCGGAGGCGGTGATCGGCCTGGTCGAGGACGGGTGGCGGGTGTTCCTCGACCTCAAGCTGCACGACATCCCGACGACGGTGGGCCGGGCTGCCCGGGTGCTCGGAGGGCTGGGGGCGGCCTACGTGAACTTCCACGTCCAAGGCGGGGAAGCCATGCTCAGGGCGGGCGTCGAGGGCCTGACCGAGGGCGCGGCCGCAGCAGGGCTCCCGGCGCCGGTGGCGCTCGGTGTGACCGTGCTCACGAGCGAGACCGGGGCGCCGGCCGGCGAGCTGGGCCGCCGGGTGGGCCTGGCCGCCGCCGCCGGGTGCGGCGGCGTGGTGTGCGCCGCTCCGGACCTGCCCGAGGTCCACCAGGCCGGCCCGGGGCTCGTCACCGTCGTCCCAGGCACCCGGCCCCCCGGCAGCTCCCGGCACGACCAGGGGAGGGTGTCGACGCCGGCGGAGGCGGTGGCCGCCGGCGCCGACCTGCTCGTCCTGGGCCGCGTCGTCACCGCATCCACCGATCCGGCCGCTGCCGCCGCCGCCGTGGCCGGATCGGTCGCCGAGGCCCTGACCCGATCGAGGGCCGGGGGTGGGGCCCCGGCCGGGGCGGAAGCCGCCGGCAATGACACGGCCGGCGGCGGGGGAGGGGCCCCGGCCGGGGCGGCGAAGTCGCCGGGAACAGGGTAGGGTGCCGGCCATGCCGCTGCCCCCCTCCCTGTCACCGGACCAGCGCCAGGCTGCCCTCGAGAAGGCAGCCCAGGCCCGCCGCACGCGGGCCGAGCTGAAGGAAAAGCTGAAGATGGGTTCGGTAACCCTGCCCGAGCTGCTCAAGAAGGCGAGCTCGGACGAGATGGTCGGAAAGATGAAGGTGCTCGCCGTGCTGGAGTCCCTGCCCGGACTGGGCAAGGTAAAGGCCCGCCGGCTCATGGAGGAGGTGGGGATCAGCGAGACCCGCCGCCTCCAGGGGCTGGGAGCCAAGCAGCGCGAGACCCTCCTGACCCAGCTCGGAAAATGAGCTGCCCCTGATCTTCGTCGTCTCCGGCCCTGGTGGTGTGGGGAAGGGCACCCTTGTCGACCGGTTGGTCGACAAGGTGCCGCACCTGTGGTTGAGCAGGTCGTGGACGACCCGGCCCCGCCGTGATGGCGAGGCAGAGGGCGCGTACGTCTTCGTGGACGCCGAGACCTTTCGTGCCAGGGTGGAGGCCGGCGGCTTCCTCGAGTGGGCCCGGTTCCTCGGCCACCTGTACGGCACTCCGATCCCCGACGCCCCGGCCGGGGACGACGTGCTGCTCGAGATCGACGTCCAGGGCGCCCGCCAGGTGCTGGCGGCCTGCCCGGGGGCGGTGGCCATCCTCGTCGTCGCCCCGACGGCGGAGGACCAGGCTGTGCGCCTGAGGGCCCGGGGGGACGACGAGGCGCACGTCGAGAGCCGCCTCGCCCTCGGCCGGGACGAGGAGCGCGAGGCCCGCGCCCTGGCCAGCCACGTCGTCGTCAACGACGAGCTGGAGCGTGCGGTCAGCGAGCTCGCCGGTATAGTCGAGGCCTACCGATCTCCCTGACCGGACGGGTGTCGCCCGTCTCGGGCCCGAGCACCGAAGGACACCGATGGCCGAGCGCCGCAGCACGATGATGGACCCCGCCATCGAGGACCTGCTCGACCGGGTGGACTCCAAGTTCACCCTGGTCACCCTGGCTGCCCGGCGGGGGCGCCAGATCAACTCCTACTTCAACCAGCTCGGCGACGGCCTGGGGGCGGTCGTGCCCCCCCAGGTGGCCTCGGTGGCACGTAAGCCGCTCTCCATAGCCCTGGAGGAGGTGGCGGCTGGGAAGATCCGCTACCTCCGCCTCGAGGATCCCGACGAGGCGGAGCAGGAGCAGTAGGGGCAGAGCCCGATCTCGCCCCCCTGCGGGGCCGCCGGACCGTCCTCGGAGTCGCCGGCGGGATCGCCGCCTACAAGGCGGTGGACGTCTGCCGCCGGCTGGTCGACGGGGGGGCGCACGTGGTGCCGGTGCTCACCGAGGAGGCCACGCGCTTCGTGGGGGAGGCGACGTTCTCGGCCCTGGCCTCCGAGCCGGTCCGACGCTCGCTGTGGGGGGAGCCCGAGCCCATCCCCCACACCCGCCTGGGCCAGAGCGCCGACGTCGTGGTCGTGGTCCCGGCCACCGCCCACCTGATCGCCCGGTACGCCGCCGGGCTGGCCGACGACCTGCTGACTGCCACGCTGCTGGCCACCAGGGCCCCGGTCGTGCTGGCGCCGGCCATGCACACCGAGATGTGGGAGCACCCGGCCACCCAGGACAACATCGCCGTGTTGCGCAAGCGGGGCGTGCACCTGGTGGGGCCGGCGACCGGCCACCTGGCCGGCGGGGGCGAGGGCCCCGGCCGCCTGGTCGACCCCGAGGAGGTGGTGGCGGCCGTGGCTCTGGTCCTGGCTGCCACGGCGGAGGGCGGGGCGCCCTCCCCGCCCTCCGAGGCAGGGGACCTGGCGGGGGTGAGGGTCCTGGTCAGCGCCGGCGGCACCCGGGAGCCGCTCGACCCGGTGCGGTTCCTCGGCAACCGGTCCTCGGGGAGGCAGGGTCATGCCATCGCCGAGGAGGCGGTCGCCCGGGGGGCCTCCGTCGTCCTGGTCACCACCTCCGACCGAGAGGCGCCCCCTGGGGCAGTCGTGGTGCGGGTCGAGACCGGGGCAGAGATGGAGGCAGCCATGGTGGAGCACGCCCGGGAGGCCGAGGTCGTGGTCATGGCGGCGGCCGTGGCGGACTTCCGGCCCAAGGCCGTGAGCGCCACCAAGCTCAGGCGCTCGGACGGTCCCCCGCAGATCGTGCTGGAGCCGGTCCCTGACATCTCGGCCGCCCTGGCCGCCGGCCGGCGGCCGGGCCAGGTGCTGGTGGGCTTCGCCGCCGAGACCCCGTCCGACGCGTCCGACCTGGTCAGGCGGGCGGCGGCCAAGCTGGCAGGCAAGCGCCTGGACCTGGTCGTGGCGAACGACGTGTCCGCCCCCGCCGTGGGCTTCGAGCACGACACCAATGCCGTCACGATCGTCCGGGCGGATGGCGCCACCCGCGAGGTGCCCCTGGCCGACAAGAGGGCCGTGGCCGGGGTCGTGCTGGACGAGGTGGTCGCCAGCCTGGCAAGGTGATCCTCCTATGAGCACCCGGTACACGTTCACCTCGGAGTCGGTGACCGAGGGCCACCCCGACAAGATGGCGGACCAGATCTCCGACGCGGTCCTGGACGCGATCCTGGCCGGCGACCCGGATGGTCGCGTGGCCTGCGAGACCCTCCTCACCACCGGCCTGGTCGTGGTGGCGGGGGAGGTCACGACGGAGAGCTACGTCGACATCCCCCGCCTCGTGCGCCGGACGATCTGCGAGATCGGCTACGACCAAGAGGACTATGGCTTCGACGGCCACACCTGCGGGGTGGTCGTCTCCCTGGACGAGCAGTCGCCCGACATCAGCCAGGGCGTCAGCGCGGCCTGGGAGGTCCGGTCGGGACGGGGCGGGGAGGACATCCTCAACTCTCAGGGCGCCGGCGACCAGGGGATGATGTTCGGCTACGCGTGCGACGAGACGCCCGACCTGATGCCCCTTCCCATATGGCTCGCTCACCGCCTGGCCCAGAGGCTCTCCGAGGTCCGCAGGGCCCAGGTCCTGCCCTACCTGCGGCCCGACGGCAAGACGCAGGTCACGGTCGAGTACGAGGACCACCGGCCCGTGGCGCTGCGAACCGTGCTCATCTCGACCCAGCACCGGCCCGGCATCGATCTCCAGACCCTGCTCCTGCCCGATCTCCGGGAGCACGTGATCCATCCGTTGCTGCCGGCCGACCTCGACAGCGAGGGCCTCCGGGTGCTGGCCAACCCGACCGGGCGTTTCGAGGTCGGAGGCCCCCACGCCGACACCGGCCTGACCGGGCGCAAGATCATCGTCGACACCTACGGGGGCTCGGCCCGCCACGGCGGCGGCGCCTTCTCCGGCAAGGACCCCTCCAAGGTCGACCGGTCGGCGGCGTACGCGGCCCGATGGGTGGCCAAGCACGTGGTGGCGTCCGGGGCGGCCCGCCGTTGCGAGATCCAGGTGGCCTACGCCATAGGCGTGGCCCGCCCGGTGTCGGTCATGGTGGATACGTTCGGCACCGAGACCGTCGACCCGGGCCTCATCGGGCCGGCCGTGGACGAGGTCTTCGACCTGCGTCCGGCGGCCATCATCCGCGACCTCGACCTGCGTCGCCCGATCTACCGTCGGACGGCCGCCTACGGCCACTTCGGCCGCCCTGACAAGGAGTTCACCTGGGAGGCCACCACCCGCCTGGAGGACTTCGCGCGGGCCATCGGCCTGTAGTGGACCGCGGCGGTCGGGCCGCCAGGGGACCCGCCGGGTCGGGGTGCGCCGGGGACGCTGCAGGATCGGGCGGGAGCAAGGACCCGGCTGGCGGGAGCAAGGACCCGGCCGGCGGGAGCGGGGGCCGGCCGGTGGCCACGGTCCGGGTGCTGCCCGACGTGCCGGCCTTGGGCAAGGCCTTCGACTACGTGGTCCCCGAGGGGTGGGAGGACCGCTTGACGGTGGGGAGCAGGGTGCGGGTCGCCCTGGGC
>JBOGGR010000101.1:0-9150 GCA_050744025.1 Acidimicrobiales bacterium | reverse complement strand
GGGCGGCGCCGGCGGTCGAGATCGAGACGACCCGGCCCGAGCTGCTGGCGGCCTGCGTGGCCCTGGTCGCCAATCCCGGCGACGGGCGCTACCGGGAGCTGGTCGGGCGCGAGGTGCTCACGCCGCTGTTCCGGGCCAGGGTGCCGGTGGTCGCCCACCCGCTGGCCGACCCGGAGAAGGGGTCGGGCCTGGCCATGGTGTGCACCTTCGGGGACACCACCGACGTGGTGTGGTGGCGGGAGCTGGGCCTGCCGGCCCGGGTGGTCGTCGGCCGGGACGGCCTCCTCCTCCCGGTCTCCTGGGGCCCGGGGGGGTGGGCCTCGGAGGACCCGGCGGCCGCCCGGGAGGCCTACGACCAGCTGGCCGGGCTCACCGTCCGCCGGGCCCGGTCCCGTGTGGTCGAGCTCCTGGCCGGCGCCGGGTCCCTCGTGCGCGAGCCGCGCCCGGTCACCCACGCCGTCAAGTTCTACGAGCGGGGCGAGCGGCCCCTCGAGATCGTCACCAGCCGCCAGTGGTTCATCCGCACCGTCGAGCACCGGGCAGAGCTGCTGGCCCGGGGCGAGGAGCTGGCGTGGCACCCCTCCTTCATGAGCGGGCGGTACCGGTCCTGGGTGGAGGGCCTGTCGGGCGACTGGAACATCAGCCGCCAGCGCTGGTTCGGGGTGCCCTTCCCCGTGTGGTACGAGGTGCGCGACGACGGCACGGTCGACCACGACCGTCCGCTGTTGCCGGCGGAGGAGCGCCTGCCCCTGGACCCGTCGACGGAGGCGCCCTCCGGGTTCGACGAGGCGGAGCGGGGGCGGCCGGGCGGCTTCGCCGGCGATCCCGACGTCATGGACACCTGGGCCACCTCCTCCCTCAGCCCCCAGATCGTCGGGGGCTGGGAGGAGGACCCCGACCTCTTCTCTCGGGTCTTCCCGATGGACCTCCGGCCCCAGGGCCAGGACATCATCCGGACCTGGCTCTTCGCGACCGTGGTCCGCTCCCACCTGGAGCAGCACTGCCTGCCGTGGTCCGACGCCGCCGTCTCGGGCTGGATCCTCGATCCCGACCGCAAGAAGATGTCGAAGTCCAAGGGCAAGGTCGTCACGCCCATGGCCCTCTTGGAGCGCTACGGCTCCGACGCCGTGCGCTACTGGGCGGCCAGCGGCCGGCCCGGCATGGACGCCGCCTTCGACGAGGGCCAGATGAAGATCGGGCGGCGGCTGGCGACCAAGCTGCTCAACGCATCCCGTTTCGTCCTGTCCCTGGCCGGGCCGGCGGGCGGGGCGGGCGGCGGCGGGGCGGGCGGCGGCCCCCTCCTGGCCGTCACCGAGCCCGTCGACCGCGGCCTGCTCGGGCGTCTGGCGAAGGTGGTCGGGGAGGCCACCTCGGCCTTCGACAGGTACGACTACGCCCGCGCCCTCGAGCGGACCGAGGCGTTCTTCTGGTCGTTCTGCGACGACTACCTGGAGCTGGTCAAGGCCCGGGCCTACGGGGGGGACGGCGCCACGGCCACGGGCACGGCCTCGGGCACGGGCACGGCCTCGGTCCGGGCCACCCTCGCCGTCGCCCTCTCCGTGGTGCAGCGCCTGTTCGCCCCGTTCCTGCCGTTCGTGGCCGAGGAGGTGTGGTCGTGGTGGCAGGACGGTTCCGTCCACCGCGCCGCCTGGCCGGCCGCGGCCGAGCTGGACCCGGGGACGGCGCCGTACGGCGCGACGGCGAGCGAGCCGGACCTGCCCGACGGGGAGGCCGCCCTGCGCCTGGCGTCCGAGGTCCTCGGCCACGTCCGGCGGGCCAAGTCCGAGGCCCACCTCTCGATGCGCGCCCCGGTGCGCTCGGTGCTGGTGACAGGCGGCCCGGGCGTGGAGGAGGGGCTGCGGGCGGCGGAGGGGGACCTCCGGGCGGCAGGCGGGGTGACGGGGCCGGTCCACGTGCGGGCGGTCGCGGGCGCGGGAGCGACGCTGCGCACGGTCGAGGTCACCCTGGACAGGCCAGAGGCCCCGGCCGGGGGCCCGCCCCTGGACCGGCCCGGGGACCCGCCCCTGGACCGGCCCCGGGAGCGCTGAGCCGCGTGGGGGGGCCGCTCGGGCCCCCGGCGTGCGACGACGAGGTGGCCACCTTCGTCGCCGCTCTGGGCCTCCCCGGTATCGTCGACATCCACGTCCACTTCATGCCCGACAGCATCCAGCAGTCCGTGTGGCGGCACTTCGACGCCCTGCAGCCCCGGTGGCCCGTCACCTACCGCACCCCGCCAGAGGAGCGGCTCGCCACCCTGGCCGGCCTGGGTGTCCGCCGGCACACCGCCCTCGCCTACGCCCACCGGCCGGGAGTGGCGGCCTGGCTGAACGAGCACACCCTCTCCCTGGGGGCCAGGCTCCCCCAGGTCGTGCCCAGCTTCACGTTCTATCCAGAGCCCGGGGCGGACGAGGAGGTCGGCCGGGCCCTGGCCGCAGGCGGCGCCTGCGCCAAGATCCACCTCCAGGTAGGCCGGTTCGATCCCAACGACGCCCTCCTCACCGGGTGCTGGTCGCAGCTCGAGCGGGCCGGCGTCCCCGTCGTGCTCCACGCCGGGGCGGTGGAGGACGGCTCGGGCGGGGACGAGTGGTGCGGGCCGGCGCCGGTGGCCCGGCTGCTCGAGCGCTTCCCCGGCCTTCGCCTCGTGGTGGCCCACCTCGGCGCGCCGCGGTACTCCGACTTCCTCGACCTGGCCGACCGCCACCCGCTGCTGTGCCTGGACACGGCCATGGCCCTTGCCCCGTGGGGCCGCATGGGCCCCCGCCCGGCCGGCCTGCCCGAACGACTGGCCGCCCTCGGGCCCCGGATCGTGTGGGGGTCGGACTTCCCCACCATCCCGACGCCGTACGCGACCCACGTCGCCGCCCTGGCCGGCCTCGGCCTCGGCGACGACTGGCTTCGGGGGGTCCTGTGGGGCAACCCGGCCCGCCTCCTCGGGCTCACCGTGCAGTAGAGGTCCTCAGCTGGGGCTGCCGCGCCCGCTCGCGCTGCCGGCCCGGACGGCCGAGTAGACGAGGACGGTGACGTCCGAAGGGTCGTACGCCGGGCCCGGGCTCTGGAGCAGGACCGCCACCTCGTCGCCCGTGGCTGCGTGCAGCGTCGGGCTGGCGTCGACCACCCGCTCGCCGGACGGGCCGCGGGTGGCCGAGACCGTGTGGGCGTCGGGCGGGAGCTCGTCGCCGACGACGGCCCGGGCCTCCGTGGCGGTGAGGGGCGGGTAGAGGTTCTCGGTGTAGGCCAGGGCCCTGCCCCCGACGAACCGCACCGAGGCGTAGGAGTCCTTGCCGTCCGAGAGCCGGGGCCAGTAGCTCCCGGCCGGACCGCTCGGGTCGGGGGTGTGGCCAGCCGCCCAGGTGGCCCTGGTGGCGCCGAACCCCGTGAGGTACCCGCCGGCGCTGGCCGTGGTGGTGGGACGGGCGGCCGTGGTGGTGGGGCTGGACGTGGTGCTGGGACGGGCCGTGGTGGAGGGGCCGACGGGTGGCGGCGAGGCCGTGGTGGTGGTCACGCTGCTCGCCGCCGACCGGGACGAAGCGCTCGGGGGCCCAGTCGCCCGGGGCGCGGCGCCCGTCGTCGCGCTACAGCTGGTGGCAATCCCGGCCACGGCGGCACAGGCGACAGGAAGCACCCAGAGGGACCGGCGGCCCACGGCCCTCACCGTAGCCACAGGGCGCCGGGACTGTGGCGTCCGCTGGCGAGGGGCTGGTGGGGGGTTACCAGGGCCCCCTCGCCGCGGACGCTGGGGAGCATCGGGAAGGGGGATCCCGCGCTCACCCTCAGGGACCATGCTGCCCGATCCGCCTCCATCTGTCAAGCAGCTATGGGCGATAGGCAGGATCGCCCCCGGCGATCGCGCCCTGCCAGCCTGGCCTACGCCGGCAGGCTGGGGGGCAGATCGAAGGCGGGGAAGAGCCGCCCGGTGTCCAGGAAGGCATGGAACCCGCAGATCCGCCCGCCTGAGATCTCGAGGATCTGCAGCGCCCACGGCTGGTGCCCACCGGCGGGGTCTGCCCGGTACTGGCCGAACGCCGGGCACCCGCTCGCCGCCGTCGGCAGCAGCCTGGAGCCCCGGCAGCCGCTCGGGCCCGGCTCGAGCAGCCACCGGCCGATGTCCGCCGAGCCCCGTACCCACATGGCGAACGGCGGCATCGACATGACGGCGTCCTCGTGCAGGAGGCCGACCAGCCGGGCCACGTCGTAACGCTCGAAGGCGTCCACGTACCGGGCCAGGAGCTCGGCCCGACCGGCGTCCATCGCCTCTGGGGGGGCGTCGGCCGGCAGGCTGGCGAGAGTGGCCCGGGCCCGTTGCAGGGCGCTGTTGACCGCCGCCACGCCCGTGTCCAGCAGCTCGGCGACCTCGGACGCCCGCCAGCGCAGCACCTCGCAGAGGATCAGCACGGCCCGCTGCCGGGCGGGCAGGTGCTGGAGGGCGGTGACGAACGCCAGGCGGATCGTGTCCCGGGCCACCGCGATCTCGGCCGGGTCGGCGTCGTGCGGCAGCACCCGGGCGTCCGGGACGGGGCTCACCCACGTGCGCTCCGGGAGCATGGGCCCGAGGCGCGACTCCTCCGGCGGGGCCGCCGGGCCGAGCTCCATCGGCCGGGCCCGGCGCTTCCCCCCTCGGTGGACGTCGAGGCAGACGTTCGTGGCAATCCGGTACAGCCATGACCGCACGCTGGAGCGCCCCTCGAAGCGGTCGGCGGACCGCCACGCCCGCAGCAACGTCTCCTGCACCGCGTCCTCGGCGTCGGAGCCGGACCCGAGCATCCGGTAGCAGTAGCCGGTCAGCTCCCGGCGGTGCTGCTCAAGGTCCTCGGCCGCCAGGGCCGTGCCGCTGAGGGCCACGGCCCAGCATCGTACAGGAAGGACCTCCGGGCCGGCACCGGGCCGGCACGGGCGCCTCCAGGCCCTCTCCCCCGTCCTGGTGGCTGCGCAGTCCCGGCGAGACGCCTTCGCCGGCGGGTCACGCCAGGCGCGACTCGGCGTCCCGCACGCGGCGGACGAGGGTCTCGAGCAGGGCCCAGGCGGGCTCGGGATGCTCCTTCACGAAGGCCCGGAACGCCCAGGCCGTGAGGCCGTAGCAGCGCAGGTCGGTGGCTGCCGCCACCCGGGCCGAGCGAGGGGCCCGGTCGATCAGGGCCATCTCGCCGAAGTAGTCCCCCGGGCCCAGCGACCGCCGGTCCTCGCCTCCCACCTGGACGGTGACCGTCCCCTCCGCCACGACGAAGAAGGCGACCCCCTGCCTGCCCTCTGTCGTCACCTCGGTCCCGGCCGGGAAGCGCACTTCGTGCATCGCGGCCGCCAGCTGCTTCCGGTCCCGAGCCGACAGGCCCGAGAAGAGGGAGACCCCGGCCAGCGCGGCGGCAGGGACCGGCTTGCCGGTGGGGGTCGCCATCGGCGGCAATCTACGCTCGGCTCCCTCCGCCTGCAAGCTCCAGCCGGTCCCTTCCAGGAGCGGCTGGGGCCGGAGCCGTGAGATGCCCCGCTCCGGAGCTGGAGCCGGAGCCGGCAGCTCCTCGGCTCGGCGGGCCGTCACTCCGGAGCCGGAGCCGGCAGCTCCTCGGCTCGGCGGAGCCGCTCCTCGGCCGTCGCCCTGTCCCCGCGGTGCTCGGCCACCCGGGCCAGGGCGTGCCACGTCCAGCGCGTCAGCAGGCGCTCGCCGAGCCCCTCAGAGATCCGCAGCGACGCCAGCAGGTCCGACTCCGCCTCGTCGAGGCGCCCGAGGTCCCGCAGCGCGACTCCTCGCGTCCGCAGCGCGTCGGCGTACTCCCAGCGGGCCCCGATGTGGTCGAAGACGGCCAGGGCCCGGTCGAAGCAGGCCAACGCCTCCTCGCCGCGGTCGTCGTCCTGGAGGGACCGGCCCAGCTGCACGCTGGCCACGGCCACGCTGAACTGGTCGCCCAGCTCCATGGCCAGATCCATCGCCTCCCGGGCCAGCCGGCCCGACTGCTTGAAGTCGTCCCGGCCCGAGGACGACACCGAGATCGAGGTCAGCGCCCGGATCTCGGCCCACCGGTCACCGTTCGCCCGCGCCAGGTCCAGGGCCTCCCCCCAGACTGCCTCCGCCGTGACGTAGTCCTCCCGCGTCCACGGGACCCAGCCTCCGAAGAGCAGGGTCCGCGTGATGGCACGTGCGTCTCCCGACCGCTGGGCGGCCGCCAGGGCCCGCCCGAAGAGCGCCTCGGCCCCCTCGAGGTCGCCGTCGCGGTTGAGCACGATGTCGCCCCGGAACCGCAGCGCCACCGACAGGGCCCAGTCGTCTGCCACCCGCTCGGCCAGCTCCTCCGCCCGGACCAGCACCGTCCTCGCGGCCTCGTACGTCCCCATCCAGTAGCGGGCCTCCCCCAACCCCGCCAGAACACGTGCCTCCCGGTCCCCCCACCCGTCCTCTGGCCCGGACATCGCGAGCGAGCGGTCGTAGAGGTCCGCGGCCGCCGCGCTCTCCATCCTCCGGCGGGCCCGGTCCGCCGCCTCGGCCAGGGCGTCGGCAGCCCGGTCGGCGAGGGCCCGGTCGGTGGGGTCCAGGTCCAGGGAGGCCTGGGCCGCCCGCTCCAGGTGATCGGCCGCCCAGGCCGGGCGCCGGCCCTGCGCGATCAGGCCGTCGGCGACCTGCAGGTGGAGCCGGAGGCGCTCCCGCTTGGTCAGGCTGGAGTACGCCACCTCGCGGAGCGTCCCGTGCCGGAACCGCCATCGAGGGCGGGAGCGCTCGTCCCGCACCAGCACCTCCGCGTCCTCCAGCGCGGCGAGCTCCTCTTCGGTGGCGTCGGAGAGGAGGCGGAGCTCGTTCGTGTCGAAGGAGAAGACGAACACCGAGATCCTGCGGACCAGCTCACGCTGGTCCTTCGGAAGGTGGTCGAGGCGGGCGGCCACCACCGCCTGGACGGTCGGGGGGAGAGCGGCACCCCGGCGCGCCGGCTGCCCGTCCTCGCCGCGGAGGAGCATCCCCGTCATCTCCACGATGAAGAACGGGTTCCCGCCGGCGCGAGCCGCGACCCGGCCCGCCGTCTCGACCCCGACCTGGCCGCTCCCCGCCTGACGGGCGAGCTCTTCGCTCTCGCCGGGGCCGAGCGGCTGGAGCCGCATGGTGGTGTGGTCGTCGGCCCCGGTCCCCCAGGCAGGCCGGCTCTCCAGCACCTCGGGACGGCCGGTGACCACGACCAGCAGGGGACGGGAAGCCCGGCGGGCCCGGGCGGGCAGGCGTTCGATCAGGTCGAGCAGGGCGGGGCCGGCGCGCTCGATGCCGTCGAAGACCACGACGACAGGTCCCCGGCCGGTCATCCCGTCGACGAGGGCTGTGAAGCCGCTCTGGACCTCCTGGACGAAGGCGGGCTCCTCGCGGTTGGCGCCTCCGTCCCCCAGGGTCAGGGCCAGCTGAGCCGAGACCCGCTGCGTGTCGGTCGGGTCGCAGCACCCCTCGACGACCCGTTCGAGGGCCTCCTTGGCCCTCTCCGGGAGGTCGTCCTCGTCGATCTCGGCGATGTCCTGCAGCATCTCGACGAGCGGCGAGAACGTGGTGCCCCAGTCCGGGGGCTGGATCCGGCCGACGATCGCCCTGGCATCGTCGCCGATGCCGGCCACCAGCTCCTCGACCAGGCGGGACTTGCCCACGCCCGGCTCGCCGAGGAGCGTGAACAGGTGGGGCCGCCCGCTCGCCGCGACCCGGGCGAGGGTGCTGCGCACCAGCGCCAGCTCGGGCTGGCGCCCGACCAGGGGGATGGTCCGACGGATCGACCGGGTGGTGAGGGACCTCACCGGGTAAGCCGTCAGGGGCTCGTCGAACCCCTTCGCCCGGACCTTCCTCTCCTCCCCGAACGTCGCCGACATCTGGACGAGCGCGTTGGTGGTGTCGCCCACGAGCACCTCGCCCGGCTCGGCGGCCGCCTGGAGCCGGGCTGCCGCGTTCACGGCCTGGCCGGTCACGAGCAGCTGGCCCGCCGGCCCGACCCCGGCCGCCACGTCGCCCGACTGGATGCCCACCCGGACCGCCACGGGGCTCATGGCGGGGGTGATGGAGCCGGCCAGCCGGGGGACCCGGGCGCAGATCGCCAGCCCGGCCCGCACGGCCCGGATGGCGTCGTCCTCGTGGGCCTGGGGAAGGCCGAACACCGCCATGACGGCGTCTCCGATGAACTTCTCCGGCTGGCCCCGCAGCGCGAGGATCTCGTGGGAGGCGGCGTCGTAGAAGGCGCCCAGCACCTCCCGCACCCGCTCGGCGTCCAGGCGGCCGGTCAGGGCGGTCGAGTCCACCAGGTCGGCGAACAGGACCGTGACCATCCTGCGCTCGTGGGTGGTGAGACCGACCATTGGCTAGAGGATAGGGTCGCCGTCCTCGGCCCGGGCTCGGGCCCGGGCCACCTCGAAGCAGGCCACGGCCCCGGCGGCGGAGACGTTGAGCGAGGCCAGCGGCCCGGCGTGCGGGATGGCCGCGAGCACGTCGCAGCGCCTCCGCGTGAGGTGCCCGAGGCCCCGGCTCTCGGCCCCCAGCACGAGGGCCACCGGCTGGTCCGCCAGGGGGAGCCCGAACATCGATGTGGTGGCCCCGGCGTCCAGGCCGATGCTCCAGATCCCCTGGCTCGCCAGGTGGGCGAGGGCGGCGGGGACGCCGGCCACCAAGGCCAGAGGGATGTGCTCGACCGCCCCGGCCGCGGCCTTGGTCACCGCCGGGGTCACGTGCACGGCCCGGTGCCGCGGGAGGACGACGCCGGTCGACCCGGCCGAGACCGCGGTCCGAAGGAGCGCGCCCAGGTTGTGCGGATCGGTGACCCCGTCGATCACCACTAGGAACGGAGGCTGGCCCCTGCGGCGCCGGCAGAGACCGTCCAGGTCGGCCTCCGCCAGGGGCCTGGCGTGGGCGAGGGCTCCCTGCGGGGCGTCGGTCCGCGCCTCCGCCTCGAGCCGGGCCCGGAGGACCCGCCGCAGCGGGACCTGACGGGCCACGGCAAGGTCGGCGATCTCCCGGAGGAGGGCCGAGGGGCCCAGGTCGTCGGCCAGCCACACGTCGATGGCCCTGGTCGAGGGAGCGGCCAGGAGCTCGCGCACCGACCGGCGCCCCTCGACCTGCTCGCCCCCGAGACCCCGGCGCCCCGGTTGGGAACGGGACGCCCGGCCCCGCTCCCGGCCGGCGGGGGGCCCGGACGCCCGGCCCCGCTCCCGGCC
>JBOGGR010000100.1:0-12200 GCA_050744025.1 Acidimicrobiales bacterium | reverse complement strand
CCGGCCGGCCCGACGTGCCCACAGGCCCCGGGACCCGGGCCGGCCTATGATCCCCGGCCGTGGCGCCGCCTCCGACCGTCCCGGCCTCCGGGGCCGGTGCCGCAGCCGTGTCCGGCGCGGTCATCGCCGACGAGCTGACGGAGACCTGGGGAGCCATCGAGGCCCTGTGCTCCCGCTGCGGGCCGGCCGGGTGGCAGTGCGCCACCGACTGCCCCGGCTGGACGGTGCAGGACGTCGTGGCCCACCTGCTCGGGACGGAGTCGGCCCTGCTCGGGCGGTCCGTGCCCGAGACCGACGGGACCCCCTTCCCGACGTACGTGCACAACGCCGTGGGGGAGACCAACGAGCGCTGGGTACGGGCCAGGCGGGACCTCCCTGGGGCGTCCGTGCTGGAGGAGTTCAGGGCGGTGGCCGCCGAGCGGGCAGAGGCCCTGCGTGCCATGACCGAGGAGGAGCTCGCCGCCCACTCGTGGACGCCGGCCGGCCCCGGCACCTACGCGGACCTCATGATGATCCGGGTCTTCGACTCCTGGGTCCACGAGCAGGACATCCGCCGAGCCCTCGGCCACCCCGGCCATCTGGCCGGGCCGCCCGCCGAGCGCTCGCTGGACCAGGTGCAGCGGGCCAGCCCGTACATCGTGGCGAAGAAGGCCGGCGCCCCCGACGGCTCGCATGTCGTCTTCGAGGTGAGGGGACCGACCGAGCGACGCTGGGGAGTCGTCGTCGTCGGGGCCCGGGGACAGCCGGCGACGGCGACAATCGATGCCGACGTCCGCGTCCTTGCGGAGTTCGAGACGTTCATGGCTGTCGCCTGCGGCCGGTGGGCCCCGGGACCTGCGATGGCCGACGGGCGGATCGCCGTCGAGGGCCGTCTGGCTCTCGGCCGGGCCGTGGTGGACCAGCTCGACTTCGTGATCTGAGCTGGCCGAGCTGAGGGTGCCGGCGATTGGGACTCACGGGGCTGCCGTCATTACGTGCTCCTCGAGCCAGTGGCTATCGCTCGCCGTCCCCCTCGTGAGGCTCGGTGGTGTCGACGAGCACGGCCAAGTCGAGCTCCTCGGTCCCCCGGACCACGCGGAGGGCAAGGGGCTGGTCAGGGCCAGCAGCGTCCAGGGCCTCGTGGAGGACGTCCACCGATGTCGCCGGGCGCCCGGCCACCTCGACGATGAGGTCGCCGGCCCGCAGGCCGCCTCTCTCGGCCGGGCCTCCCTCCACCACGCCCCGGACCAGGAGCCCTGTCCGGTCGGGGAGGCCCACCGCCGCCCGCAGCCGGCGGGCCACGTGGGGGGGAGCCAGGGTCACCCCGAGGCGGCGCCTGGGTGGGGACGAGCCGGCGGCGAGGGCGTCCAGCCTGGCCCGGAGGGCGGCGTCGGCCGGGATCGCCAGGTAGAAGCCCTCGCCGAGACGGTTGACGTTGATCCCGAGCAGCCGGCCCTCGAGGTCGACCACGGGACCTCCGGAGGAGCCCTTGGCGAGCGGGGCGGTGTGCTCGAGGCTCCCGGTCACCCGCCGTCCTCTCGGCCCCCGGAACACCTGGTCGACAGCCGAGACGAGGCCGAACGTGGCCCGCAGCCCGCGGCCGCCGGGATTGGCCAGCGCGACGACCGGGGTCCCCACGGTGGCCCGGCTCGGCGCCCAGGCGATGGGGGAAGGCTGGGAAGCCCCGGGATCGCCGTGCGCCTCCTCCGGCGACGGGGCGGCATCCGTGGCGATCACGGCCAGGTCGTGGTCGATGTCCACGCCCCGGGCCTGGCCCTCCAGCACCTGCCCGTCCGGGAGGGTGATGGCGGGCGGCCCTTCCCGCAGGTTGTGGGCGTTCGTGAGGACCAGGCCCTCGCCGACGAGGAGGCCGCAGCCGGGGCCCCACCCGCGCCCGATCCCGACCACGGACGGCCCGACGCGGGCGCTGACTGAGGAGATGGCGGCGGCGAGGTCTTCCAGCACGGTCATGAGAACCTCCAAATAGTGACTTGCAATGCGCAAGTAACCAATACCTTAGCACAAGACGTTCGAGTCCGTGCAAGACGGGCAGGAGCGAAGAGCCGGAGCGAAGGGCCCGAGCGAAGGGCCGGAGCGAGAGAGCCACGAAGGAAGGCCATGAGGGGTCACAATGCGGTGGTGGTGAGCGACACCGGGCCGGGACCGGCCCCCCTGGAGGCGGCCATGGCTGCCGTCGGCGACCGCTGGACCCTCCTCGTGGTGTCAGCCCTCCTGGGTGGCCCGCGGAGGTTCGGGGACCTGCTGGCCGGGGTGCCGGGCCTGGCTCCCAACATCTTGTCCCGGCGGCTCAAGCACTTGGAGCACCAGGGCCTGGTCCTGGCCGTGCCGTACTCGCACCGGCCTCGCCGGGTCGTCTACCAGCTCAGTGGAGAGGGATCGGAGCTGGCCGGCGCCCTGCGCCTGCTCTCCCAGTGGGGGGCGGGCCGGGCCGAGGGCCGGGAGACCGTCCGCCACCCGGCGTGCGGGACGCCCATGGAGGCTCGGTGGTACTGCCCGACGTGCGCAGTGGCGGTGGACCCGGGGACGGGGGACGGGGACGGGCCGGGCGAGCTGTACGAGCTGTAGCAGCCACACGCTGTTGGAGCTCAGCTGGCGGCGGCCGGCACCAGGGCCGGCACGATGGTCGCCGGCCGGTGGTGGCGGAGGACCTCGTCGACGACCCCGTAGGCCACGGCCTCCTCCGCCCCGAGGATGAAGTCCCGCTCGACGTCAGTCGAGACCTTGGCCAGGGGCTGGCCGGTGTGCTCGGCCAGGATCTGCTCCATGCGCCGGCGGAGCCAGCCCATCTCCCTCGCCTGCACCTCGATGTCGGTCTGCTGCCCCTGGGCTCCCCCGTGGGGCTGGTGGAGGAGTACGCGGGCGTTGGGCAGACAGAACCTCTTGCCTGGCGCGCCGGTGGCCAGGACCACCGCCGCGCCTGACGCGGCCATGCCCATCCCGTAGGTGGCCACGTCGGGCCGGATGCATTGCATCGTGTCGTAGATGGCGAACGTGGCTGTCACCGACCCGCCGGGGCTGTTGATGTAGAGCGAGATGTCCTTCTCGGCGTCCTCCGACTCCAGGTGCAGCAGCTGGGCGGCCACGAGGTTGGCGACGTCGTCGTCGATGGGGGTGCCGAGCATCACGATGCGGTCCTTCAGGAGCCGTGAGTACAGGTCGTAGGCCCGCTCGCCTCGTTCGCTGCGTTCCAGCACGGTGGGCACGTAGTAGCTGCTTGCCTGCTCAGAAGCGAGCATGGCGTTCCTCCCATCCCGCCGGCAGGGGCCCGGCGCTAGAGTGCAACCCGACGGTCGCAGTATATGTGCAACTTCAGAGTTGCGCCAAGGAGGGAGTGGTCATGGTGCCAGAGAGCTGGCCGGAGTGGCGGGTGACTGATGGGTCCGCTGGGCGGTCGAATGCCGGCGGGGAGCGCCAGGGCGCCGTGGGCCGGTCAGGGTCGGACCCGCCGCTCGGGCGCTGCGCAGGCGCTGTCGGCACCGGGCCGGACGATCCGGCGGGGCGCCGGGCGACGAGGAGCCTGGGCGTGGACGAGCCGGCGGGGCGCCGGGTGACGAGGAGCCTGGGCGTGGACGCTCATCCGGAGCGGGTGTGGGAGGCGCTGACCGATCCCGACGAGCTGGCGGCATGGTGGGACGCCGACGTCGAGATGGAGGTGAGGCCGGGGGGCCGGGCGGCCTGGCGCTGGGGGAGCGGCCATGAGAGGGTCGGCGTGGTGGAGGAGGTCGAGCCCGGGCGGCGGCTGTCGTTCTGGTGGTGGGAGGCCGGGGAAGGAGTCCTGGGGTCGCCCAGCCGGGTCGAGATGGTCGTCGAGGAGGACGCCGATGGGGGGGCCGTCCTCACGGTGGTCGAGACCGACGGTCACGACAGCACCGACGGTCACGACAGCGCCGGCGGTCACGACAGCACCGACGGTCACGACAGCACCGGCGGTCACGACAGCACCGACGGTCACGGCAGCGCCGACGGATCGGACCAGGTCCACGACCCAGAAGCGCGGGGAGGGGTCGCATTCAGGACGGGGTGGTCCTTCGGGCCGGCGGCCGAGGCCAGCGTGGCCAGCCGGCTCGGCCGGCTGGAGGCGAGGCTGGACGCCCTCGTCCCGGCGTGACCAGCGCTGGAGCCGGCCCGCCCCCTCCATGGGACCCCCCCGGCGCCCAGGCCAGCCGGGGCGACCCCCCCGGCGCCCTCGTGGGCCCGGTCTTCGTGGCTCTCGCCGACCCCACCCGCCGCCAGGTCGTCCGCCTCCTGGCCGAGGGGGGGTCGGCCACTGCCACGGAGCTGGCCGGGCAGCTCCCCATGACCCGCCAGGGCGTGGCCAAGCACCTCGGGGCCTTGGGCCGGGCGGGGCTGGTGGTGGGGGATCGCCAGGGACGGGAGACCCGATACCGGCTCACCCCGGCGCCACTGGCCGAGGCCTCGTCGTGGATGGCCGACGTGGGCGCGGCGTGGGACTGGCGCCTGGCCGCCCTTCGCCGGCACCTGGGACGATCCGGTGAGGAGCCGGGCTGAGCGGCCGGCAACCTGGGCCGCCCCAGCTCGACGAGCGGTGGACTCGCGTCGACCGTTCCTTGCTGACCGGTCAGGGAGCGGTGGTGGTCGGGCCCGGTGCCGCCCCGGCGGGCTGGGGGCCTGTGCCGGGATAGACGGGCGAGACCGAGACGCGCCCGCACGGCCCGTAGGGGGCGAGCCGGTCGGTGACCACCAGGTGACGGTAGGAGTTGGGTGGCGTGACCTCCAGCCGGGTCGACGCGGGGCACGTGGTCCCGCTGTAGCCGGTGGCGTCGGCCCAGCCCAGGGTGAACGAGGCAGCCCCGCCCGGGGCGAGGTTCACGGTGGCCGGCGTCTCTGGCTGCACGATGTAGCTCGATCCCCGATGGACCTGGGTCGGGAGGGGCTGTCCTCGGGCGTCGAGCATCAAGAGGCCCGGGTAGCCGTAGAGGGTGCAGGTGGTGGACGAGGAGTTGCGGAACGAGACGACCTGGCCGACATGGCCGGTCGCTGCCCCCTCCCCCGCGACGCCGGCGGTGAGCTGGGCGCTGTGGCAGCGCCCCGGCTTCGCCCCTCCCGAGCCGGCCGCCGCCGTGGGGGCGCCGGTCGCAGGCGCCGTGGTGGCGGGGGTCGCCGTGGTGGCGGTCGACCCGGCGCCGGATGCCGGCTGGGCTCCCGTGGACGGACGGGCCCCGCAGGCGGCCAGGGCCAGGGCGGCGGCGCCCATCAGGACCGGGAGGCGGACGGTGGTCGCGCGAGGGGTCACGTCCTGTTAGACCCACCCGCGGGGGTGGGCGTTCCATTGGGGGCGGAATCAGCCCTATTTCGCCAGATCTCCGTGCCCACTCAGGGCGCCCGTTGTCGCCTAGGGCCAGCGGATGGCGGCTTCGAGCGTGGCCCCCTCGACGCCCAGGACAGCGCTGCCCTCGACCTGGTCGTAGTGGTCGCCGGCCAGGGCAAGGACAAGCACGGCGTGGCGGTCCGGCTCCACGACGATCAGCTCACCCACCCCGTGCGAGGCGTAGAAGGGGAGCTTGTCGTAGGTCTCGTCGCCAGGAGACACGACTTCCACGACCAGGGCCGCGGTGGAGAGATAGACCGCCTCGGGATCCGGCATCCCGCGGTGGTAGCCGAGGTCGGGCACCCTGAAGTCCTTGTCCGAATGGCCCAGGTTGAACGGCCCTGTCCCTACCAGGCCTGCTTCCTCCACGTACGGGGCGAGGATCAACGTGAGCTGGTGCTGCAGGTTGCCGTGACGGCTACGGGCCATCGGAGCCATGTGGTAGACGCCCTCCCATACCTCGTCGTAGCCGTCCAGCCCGAGCCGCTTGCGCCGCTGGATCAGCTCGTCCATCTCCGGGGGCGGGGGATCGAGCACAAGGGTCCTCACGCGGTCCACGCTATCCTCGACGCGCGGCCCTCGGCCGGCGCCCGATCACAACGGCCCGTTGTCGTGCTTGCGGGGGATCAGGCGCTCACGCTTCGCGGCCAGGGTGGCCAGGCCGGCTGCTACCTCGGCTCTCGTCTCCTCCGGGTCGATCACCGCGTCCACCAGCCCCCTGTCCGCCGCCACCCAGGGCGTGAGGTAGTCCCGGCGGTAGTGCTCCTCCCGGCGGCCCCGGGACTCGGCATCGTCGCCGCGATGGAGGATCTGGACCGCGCCCTCCGCCCCCATGACCGCCACCTCGGCGCTGGGCCAGGCCAGGCACAGGTCGCTGCCCATGCCCCGCGAGTCCATGACGATGTAGGCGCCCCCGTAGGCCTTGCGCAGGATCACGCAGATCCGCGGGACAGTGGCCCGGGCGTAGGCGAAGACGAGCTCGGCCCCGTGGCGGATCATGCCCCGCCACTCCAGGTCCTTGCCGGGGAGGAAGCCCGGGGTGTCGACGAGAGTGACGATCGGGAGGTTGAAGGCGTCGCAGAACCCGACGAATCGGGCCCCCTTCTGGGACGCTGCGATGTCGAGCGTGCCCGCCAGCGTCTGGGGCTGGTTCGCGACGATCCCGACAGGGCGTCCCCCGATGCGGGCCAGGGCGGTCACGAGCTGGGGCGCCCACGCGGCCCGCAGCTCCAGCATCTCGCCGTGGTCGGCCAGGGCGGCGGCGGCGTCGCGGACGTCGTAGGAGCCCCGGCCGGAGGAGGGCAGCAGTCCCCGGAGCTCAGGGGTGGGCCGGGTGGGCGGATCGGTGGCGGGGGAGAGGGGGGGCTCCTCGTCGGCGTTGGCCGGCAGGTAGGACAGGACCTGGCCGATCAGCTCCAAGGCGTGGCCGGCGCCGGCGGCCTCCAGGGCGGCCAGGCCCGTACGGCGGGCATGGACCGCTGCACCGCCGAGGTCCCCGATCGTGACCTGGACCCCCGTGAACTGGGTCACCATGCCCGGGCCGCACACGAAGGCGAAGGCGTCGGCCGTCATCACCACCACGTCCGCCATGCCGAGCAGGAGGGCCGGACCCGAGAGGGCCGGGCCGACCACGGCCATCGCGATCGGGACGATGCCCGAGCACGCTGCCAGGGCCCTGGCGGCCGTCCCCCAGCTGTGCAGGGCGTCGATCCCGTCGCCCACCGCCGCCCCGCTGGTGGACAGCACGGCCACGAGCGGCAGTTGCGAGGCCAGGGCGAGGCCGGCGGCGGCGGCCAGGGTGGGGCCGTCGTCCGCGGTCAGCGCCCCCCGGCGGACCGACGCGTCGCTGCGGGCCACGACGACAGGGCGCCCCGCCAGGTCCTCCACCCCGGCCCCGATGCTGCCCGGCACGCCGGCCCTGAGGCCGAGCCGGGGGGGCGCCGGCGGCGGGGAGGGGGGCACGGCGCCTCAGGTTAGGGGTTAGGTGCATGTCGAGCTCGGGGAGCCGCGTCGGCACAGGCGCCGGGCCGCGGGGCCCTATCTCGATTACGTCCCATTGGTAGTATGGATAGTATGGCCAAGGAGAAGGCGACGATCACCATCGATCGCACGAAAGCAGAAGCAGCCCGAGCCCTGGTCGGTGCCAGGTCGACGTCGGAGACCATCGATCGCGCCCTGGACCACCTCATCCGCGCCGAGCGCCTGCAGGCCGACATCACCGCGTACCGACGCGTGCCACCTACCCGGGCGGAGGTCGACCTGGCGACGCTGGCCGGTACCGGCGGCCTCGACGACGACACCGACTGGGACGCGCTGTATGCCGACCGGGCTCCGTGACCCCGCCCCGCGCCGGGGTGAGGTCTGGCTGGCCGCGCTCGGGACCCTGGCCGCGCTGTGCGTGGCGCTTTCCATCGCGGTCGACTGCGGATGATCGCGGTGGCGGAGCGCAGTGGCCCTTCCGGTGCCCCGGCCTTCAGGCCGAGGGCCGACCTTCAGGCCGAGGGCCGCCGCCGGTCGTGCCCGTCCCAGGCGACGAGGTCCTCCGTCTCGGCAGACGGCCCCTGGCCCAGCTCCGCGTTCAGGACATCCCGACATCGCCTGAGAGCGACCAGGGCGGCAGCCCGATCCCCGCGGGCCAGGTGGACCCGGATGAGGAGCCGGTGCGGCGCCTCCTCGGCGGGGTCCGCTGCCACCGCCTCCTGGGCGGGCAGGACGGCCTCCTCCGGCCGGTGCAGCGCCAGGAGCAGCTCGACCAGCTCGGCTCGGGCCCGGGCCAGGGCCTGGGCCAGGCGCCAGCGCTCTGCCTCGGCCCAGGAGGCGTAACGGTCGGCGGGGAGCAGCTCCGCTGCCCGCCACGGCTCGATGGCCGCCTCGAGCTGGGCCACGGCCAGCTCCTGGCGCCCGGCCTTGATCGCCCGGGATGCGCCGCCGAGGCTCGACTGGAACCCGTCCAGGTCCGTCCAGGCGAGTGGTCCCAGGCCGATCCTGTCCTCCTCCCGGCGCAGGGCGTCCCGGGACGCCCCGAGCTCGACCAGCCCCCGGCGGATCAGGCTCGAGGCCGTGCCCAGCGAGGACCGCCCGTCCGGGCCCCTGGTGGGCCAGAGCCATTCCAGCACCTCGTCCACGGCGACCAGGCGGTGGCGATGGAGGGTCAGGCACCGCAGGAGCTCGGCCGCCCGCTGGTTGCCCCACGGCCTGGGATCGAGCGGCCGGCCGCCCACCTCCAGGCGGAACTCGCCGATCAGCCGGGCGGTGAGACGGGGCGGCAGCGCCACGCGTGCCCCAGCAGCCCGGGCCGGCCCGTCATCCGAGGCGCCGAGGACCTTCCTCGCCCTGTTCGCCTCCGGGGCGAGGTAGGCCAGGTGGTGGGTCTCGACCAGGGTCAGGCCCTCTCCTCCCGCGACGGAGTCGGCGAGGGCGGCGGCCCGTCCGAGGAGGGCCGCGGCCAGGGTGGCCTTGGCGTCGACGGTCCGGGCCAGGTCGGCTGCCTCGCCGAGCGCGGTGTCGCCCTCGGCCGGCCCTCCTCCGACAGCCAGGGCTGCTCCCAGCTCGGCCCACAGCTCGGCCCGCTCCCACGGGTCCGGGCACGGGGTCCGGGTTGCCCAGGCCTTCCGGGCCAGCTCGACCGCAGCCTCTGGGTCCCCGTCCAACCGGCGGGCCCGGGCCCACACCCGCCAGCCGTGGGCCAGGGCGTAGTCGTCCCCGAGGGCCTCCTTCTCGGCAGTGGAGGCGGCGAAGGCGGCCCCGGCCTGGTCGTGGCGGCCCAGGTCGGCCAGGACCTCGGCCAGGTTGCACAGGGCGTAGGCGGCGATCATGGGATTGCCGGCCCGGCGTCCGATGGCCCTGGCCTCCTCGAAGTTGTCCACCGCCGCCTCGCAGGCGCCCAGCGCCCGCTCCGCCATCCCGAGGGCGTTGACGGATACGGCCACCGAGGCCAGCGAGGCCACTCCCGCCTTGAGGCGCACGGCCTCGGCGGCGAGCCGCCTGGAGGCGAGGGGCTCGCCCCGGCGGAGGGTGAAGGTGGCCAGGTTGTGGAGGGCCCGGGCCAGCGCCTGGGGCTCGGCCAGGGCCTGATAGGTGCTGGCCGCGTCGAGCCAGAAGGTGACGGCCCCAGCCGGGTCGACCCGGCGCCACCGGGCCGCATCCTCCTCGCTCACCGTCGCCGGCAGCCGTCCGGGCTGGCCTATGAGGCCCCGCGCCTCCCCGAACGCGACCCGGGCGTCACCCAGGCGGCCGTCGCGCTCGGCTACCGTGGCCTGGGCCAGGGCGACCATGGTGAGGGCCCGGTCACGGGCGGGCCCGGGCGCGCCAGCGGCGAAGGCGGCCGCCGCCCGGTCCAGCGTCAGCGACGCCAGCCCCTGCTGGCGGAGCGCTGAAGCTATCCAGGCCTGGTAGTACAAGAGCCAGGGGCGGTCGGCGCCCACCGGCGCCAAGGTGGTCAGCCACCGCCGCAGGCGGTCGACGGGGAGGTCCTGGAGCGCAGCCCCCGAGACGAAGGCCTCGGCCGCCTGCTCGACCAGCGCGGCCGCCTCGTCCACGGCCCCCTTGCCCAAGGCAGTCTCGATGGCCCCGGGCAGGCTGCTGGCCCCGGGCAGGTCGCTGCCGATCACGGTCACGTCCGACCTCCCCTGCCGGATCCGCCCCCCCCTTCGGTTGTCCAGCGCTCGTGCCACATCGCGGCCACGACCCACCTCCCCTGCCGGACCCGCCGGCGCTCCATCATCGCGCTGCTGGCCATGAGTAGCCACGAGATGGTCTCTTCTGGAATGTCTGGCCTCTTGAGCCCCTCTTGAGCCCCTCTTGGGCCGGTCTTGAAGGGGCCCGTCCAAGCTGGGCCGAGGAGCGGCCATGTACGAGGCGGAGGTGTTCATCGTGCGGCTTTACCGGGAGGGCGGGGCATGGCGGGGCAGCCTCGAAAGGGTGGCCACCGGCGAGATCCGGCCGGTCGCCGGCCAGGACGAGGTGGCGAGCGGGATCGCCTGGTGGCTGGGGCCCGATGGGCTCCGCCTCAGCGAGGGACTCGGCGGGGGGATCGGGCAGGGGTTCAACGAGGGGCGGGCTCCGAGCCCGGCCGGCGAGGGGGACGGACGATGAACGAGCGGCGCACGTCTCGAGGCACGACCGGCGGCGCCGGGGGGGACGGGGGCGCCGGCCGCCTCTGGGCCCGGGGGAGGTCGCTCCGGGTCTCCGCGGTCGCAGTCGCCGTCGGCCTGCTCGGGCTCGGCTCGGGTCTCGCCGGCGCGGTCGGCGCGGCGAGCGCCGCTGCCTCGACTACGACGCCGGGCTTCTCCGTGGGTTCACCGGTCCTCACCCGCACCTCGACCTCGGCGGGTGCCACCGACGTCACCTACACGGCCACGTTCCTGGCCACCCACGGGCTCAGCGTCAACGCCTCGTCCACGGTCACCCTGGTCGCCCCGCCGGGCACGGTCTTCCCGACCAACGCCTGTGACTACCAGGTGGGTGACGTCACCACCGGCCAGACCAACACGTTCTTCTGCCGGCCCACGCTCACCGGTGCCGGCACCGCCGCGATCACCCTCACCGTCGACACGTCAGCCGGCAACGGGGACCAGTACGCCGTCACGGTGGAGGGCGTGGCCAACCCCACGTCGGCGGCCAGCGGGACCCTCAGCCTCTCCACCTCGTCGGACCAGACCCCGGTGGCGGTGCCCGACGCCACCGCCGCCGCCACCTCGGTCACCACCGCCACCCTCACCCGGACCTCCTCCTCCGCGGGAGCCACGGACGTCACCTGGGTGGCCCGCTTCCTCGCCACCGACGGCCTCAGCTCCGCCTTCACCGATCCCAACGCGGATGCCTCAACCGTCACGCTGGCCGCCCCGGCGGGCACGGTCTTTCCGACCAACGCCTGTGACTACCAGGTGCGAGACGTCACCACGGGCCAGTCCAACACGTTCTTCTGCCGGCCCACGCTCACCGGCGCCGGCACCGCTACGATCACCCTTGCCGTCGACACCTCGGCCGGTCCCCGGGACGAGTACGCCGTCATCGTGGAGGGGGTGGCCAACCCCACGTCGGCGGCCAGCGGGACCCTCAGCCTCTCCACGTCCTCGGACCCGACGCCCGTCTCGCTGGCCGACGGCACCACCGCCGCCACGGCGGTCACCGGCGCCGTCCTCACCCGGACCTCGACCGCAGCGGGTGCCACGGACGTCACCTGGGTGGCCCGCTTCCTCGCCACCGACGGCCTCAGCTCCGCCTTCACCGATCCCAACGCGGATGCCTCAACCGTCACCCTGGCCGCCCCGGCGGGCACGGTCTTTCCCACCAACCTCTGTGACTACCAGGTGCGAGACGTCACCACCGGCCAGTCCAACACGTGCCCCTCCAGGGTGACCGGCGCCGGCACCGACACCGTCACCCTTGCCGTCAGCACGCCGGCCGGTGTCGGGGACGACTACTCGGTGACCGTCACCGGCGTGACAAACCCGACCTCGGCCGAGCCGCTCCATCTGTCCACCTCGTCGGACCCCGAGCCAGTAGCCGTGTCCGACGCCCCTACCCAGACGGGCTCGGTCGCCCCTGCCACCCTCACCCGGACCTCGTCCTCGGCCGGCGCCACCGAGACCACCTACTCGGTTGCCTTCGTGGCCACCGGTGGGCTTACAGCCGGCTCGTCCACCGTCACCCTGGCCGGGCCCTCGGGCACGGTCTTCCCCACCAACGGCTGCGCCCTCTCGGTGGACCTCACCACCGGCCAGAGCTCGGGGTGCCAGCCGGTCAGCGGAGGCGGCAGCGCCACCGCGGTCGTCACCGTCAACACCTCCGCTGCCCCTGGTGACCAGTACGCGATGGTCGTGTACGGGGTGGCCAACCCCACGTCGGCGGCCAGCGGGAACCTCAGCCT
>JBOGGR010000099.1:0-1838 GCA_050744025.1 Acidimicrobiales bacterium | reverse complement strand
CGTCCCTTGCTGCCGCCTGAGCTTCGGTCCAGACCGTCTCGTCCATAGAGGCGCTGTACTTGCGGGCCGTCACCACCTCGACTTTACTACCTGAGTCGGGTCGCGGACGGGCAACGTCCCGCTTGTCTCCGTCAGCTCGTGGGCCGGCATGGGCCCATCACCGACCCCCGGCGGGTGCCGACGGCGAGGACCTCGGGGATCCCGGTCCCCCGCGCCCTTCCGACGATTCCGTGGAATCGTCGGAGTGACATTTCGACCACCTCGGCGAGGGCCGCCAGTACCGACGTCCCCTGGGGAGCTTGGCCTTGATCACGAGGCAGTCCTCGTCGTCGGTCCATGCAGCAGGTAGCGGCCAGCTCATCCGGTCGCCCGGGATCTCGTCCGGCCAACGCCCCGGTGGCGGAGGTCCCGGGCCCCTCGCCAGGGCGGCGCCGTCGATCAGCTCCAGTCCGTGACGCCGGGCCAGGCGACGGCGGCCGGGGTGAACCGCCCAGTGGTGACGACGAGACCCCGCTCCGCCTCGTGCACGGTCAGGGCGCCCAGGGTGGCGAGCACGAAGGGGGACCCGACGGCCGCGTCCCGGAGGAGATGCTTGCACTGGACGATGCCTCGTCGGCCGTCGGGGTCGGTCCCTACCACGTCGGCGCCCAGGTCCCCGCTACCGCCGATCACGTGGACGTGGCGCCAGCCGGCGGCCACCAGCAGCTCGGCCACCGCCTCCTCGAATCCGGCGGGGGTGAGAAGAGAAGCTGCCAGTGGGCCACGTCCAGAGCCCGGGCCCGGCGCCGCCGGTGGCACCAGGCGAGGGTTGCCAACTGCTGAGCGGAATGGGCGATTCTGTCTCGGCCGGCCACGAGTGTCACACCCCCTGGTCATGATGGAGACCGTGAGGCTGTCCGAGTGGGCAAGGCAGAACGGAGTGAGCCGCCAGAGCGCCACCCGCTGGTTCCACGCCGGGGTGCTCCCGGTTCCTGCCCGCCAGCTGGCCATCCCACGATCCTGGTGGACGAACCTCGACAGGTGGCGGGTGGTGTGGGCATCTACGCCAGGGTCTCCTCGGGCGACCAACGGGCGGACCTGGACGAGCAGGTGGCCAGGCCGACGATCGAGGCCACGGAGTCGAGGTTGCCGCCGACCGAGGTGGTTGCCGAGGTGGGCTCTGGGCTGGGCGGCCATCGGACCGAGCTCCTCGCCCTGCTCCGGGACCCGACGGTGGGCACGATCGTGGTCGAGCATCGTGACCGCCTGGCTCGCATCGGCCTCGACGCGGCCGGCAAGGCGGCGTAGATGCTCGTCCACCAGGCGTACCGCTTCGAGATGGACCCCAACAACACGGCCCGCTCGGCGCTGGCGTCTCATGCCGGGGCGGCTCGCTTCGCCTACAACTGGGGCCTGGCCACGGTGATCGAGCGCCTCGACGCCCATCGGGCCCTCAGCGCCCTGGCCGTGCGCCAGGGGGCCGGGGCCGATGAGGCCAAGTCGTGGGCGACGGAGTTGGTCCGGCCGGTCCCCTGGAGGCTGCCTGCGCTGCGCAGGGAGTGGAATGCCGCCAAGTCCGAGGTGGCCCCGTGGTGGGCGCAGAACTCCAAAGAGTCCTACAACTCCGGTCTCGATGCCCTTGCCCGCGCACTGAAGGGCTTCTTCGATTCTCGTTCGGGAGCCCGCGAGGGCCCCCGGGTCGGCTTTCCCCGGTTCCACGAGCGGGGCGCCCGGCGCAGCTTCCGGGTCACCACCGGGGCCTTCGGGGTGGTGAACGACCGCCACGTCCGCCTGCCCCGCATCGGGGTGATCCGCACCAAGGAGCCCACCGCCGAGCTCACCGCCGTCCGGGGAGCGGG
>JBOGGR010000098.1:0-1838 GCA_050744025.1 Acidimicrobiales bacterium | reverse complement strand
CCCCGTCGCCGGCCCCGCGAGCCCCAGCTGGGCCATCGAGCTGGTCATCGACCCCCATCACCGGGACGCGGCGAGCCCGGTGGGGGCCGACCTCCTCCAGGCGGCGCTGGACGAGGTGGCGAGGGAGGGCGGGGGCCACGTCCACCTCTGGGTGCCGAAGCCCAGCGCGGGCCACGACGAGATCGCCACCTCCAAGGGCCTGGCCCGCGGCCGGGAGCTCTACCAGATGCGCCGGCCCCTCCCAGTGACCCCGGAGGTCGGAGCGAAGGCCGAGCTGCCAACCCGCCCGTTCCGTCCCGGAGAGGACGAGGCGGCGTGGCTCGGGGTCAACAACCGCGCGTTCGCCTGGCACCCCGAGCAGGGCGGCTGGGCCCTCGGGACGCTGCGGCGCCGAGAGGCCGAGCCGTGGTTCGACCCCGCCGGCCTCCTGCTCCACGAAGAGGACGGCCGCCTGGCCGGGTTCTGCTGGACCAAGGTCCACGCCGACCTCACGCCGCCCCTGGGCGAGATCTACGTCATCGCCGTCGATCCCGACTTCCAGGGCCGGGGCCTCGGCCGGGGCCTGGTCCTGGCCGGCCTGCGCCGGCTGGCCGACGGCGGCCTCGCCACCGCCATGCTGTACGTCGACGCCGCCAACGAGCCAGCCCTTGCCCTGTACCGCGACCTGGGCTTCACGCTCGACCACGTGGACCGGGCCTACGTGGGCGACGTCAGGTCAGCTCGCCCCTGATCTCGGGAGGAACAGCCGCCGCCCCTCTCGCCCTCCGCGCCCACCCACGGGGGCCGAGCCCCTGCCGGACCCCGCGCCCACCCACGGGGGCCGAGCCCCCTGCCGGACCCTGGCCGCTACGCCACCCCGCTCGCCCCGAGGGCGGTGCCCACGGCGTAGGTGATGCCCGCCGCCACCGCCGCCAGCAGGAGCTGGCGTCCGGCCGAGTAGTGCCACGACCGGCCGGTGAAGAGCGACAGGCACGCCCCCACGGACAGCGCCGCCGCCACCCCGATGACGATGGAGGCCACGAGGGCCGTCACCCCGCTCGTCACGAACCACGGGATCAGCGTCAGCACCGCGCCCAGCGCGAACGACCCGAACGACGAGGCCGCCGCCTGGATCGGCGACCCCAGCGAGGACGGGTCGAGGCCCAGCTCCTCCCGGGCGTGGGTGTCCAGGGCCGTCTCGGGATCGCGCATCATGACCGCGGCCAGGTCGCGCGCCATCTCTGGCTCGAGGCCCCGGCTCTCGTAGAGATGGGCCAGCTCCCGCTGCTCGGCGGCCGGCCGGCGGCGGATCTCGGTGCGCTCGATCTCGAGCTCCCGCTCGAACAGCTCCCGCTGGGCCCGCATCGACACGTACTCGCCGGCGGCCATCGAGCACGACCCGGCCACAAGGCCGGCCAGCCCAGCGAGGCGAACCGGCCCGGGACCGGTGGCCGCCCCGGCCACGCCGAGGATCAGCGCCACGTTGGACACCAGGCCGTCGCTGATCCCGAAGACCGCGGCCCGGGCGGCCCCGCCCTTCACGTCCCGGTGGTGGTGCTCGGGGAGGGGCGGCTCGGTCCCCCGCGCTGCGGGGCCCGGCTTCACCCGCCGGGACGGTGGGCGGCGGGTCCCCGGCCGGGCGCGCGTGTTGGCCATCGCGCTCACGCTAGCCCCCGTCCACCAGGTGAGACGCGCCTCCGCCCCGCCGAAAGGCGAGGCTCTCGCTCCGTCTTCGGCACCCCTCACGCCGGCCGTCAGCCGGGCGGCAAGGGCGGCGCCCGCCGGCCCGTGAAACGGCCCGACGGCCCCGGACGTCCATACACCATGGAGCGCGAGCTGGCCTCGGGCCTGGCCCGGGC
>JBOGGR010000097.1:0-20015 GCA_050744025.1 Acidimicrobiales bacterium | reverse complement strand
GTTAGTTAGCCCGGCGCCGTGACGACTGACAACACCGCTGGAAGCCTCACCGCTCCTGACGGAGGCTGACCACCTGGCCCGTGAGTATGTCGTCGACGTCATGGTTGCTCCCTGACGATCCCTCACGAGAGTTCCGCCAGCAGTCTGCGGACCTGGGCCTCCAGGGCCGGCAGGTCCCGGGCCATCACCTGCCAGACGATCGACAGCTGCACATGCCGGTACCCGTGGACCACCAGGTTGCGCATGTCCACGATCTTGCGCCAAGGGATCTCCGGGTGACGGGCCCGTACCTCCTCGGACACGCCGGTGGCGGCCTCGCCGATGGTCTGCACCCAGTGGAGCACAGCGGCTTGGAGCACCTCGTCGGCAATGAAAGCCTCCTCGGAGGCGGGGGCGTGGCGCTTCACCAGCTCGATCATGTCGAGCATGTCCGCGAGGAGATCGGCGTCCCTGCTCACAGTACGACTGCCTCGGCTCGAACGCGGTCACGCAGGCGGGGCTTGACGTCGGTACCCACCTCCACTCGGCAGCCGAGGAGGTCCTCCAGCTCCAGGTGCAGCCCGGCCAGGTCCAAGAGGCTCCGACCAGGCTCCATGTCCACCAGCAGGTCGATGTCGCTGCCTTCCCTGGCCTCACCACGGGCGACAGAGCCGTAGACCCGCAGGTTCGACGCGCCGTTCCTCGATGCGATGACGAGGATCTCTTCGCGCCGGGCCCGGAGCATGGCCAGGGTGGGGATGACCCCAGCCCGTTGCTCGCTCATCTGGATGCCACCCGGCGCAGGCGCCAGCCGGCCAGGCGGAGGCGGTTGGCGGAGGCGAGAGAGCAGGCGCGGGCGGTCTCGCTGGCGACCCAGGCCTCGGGGTCCACGGTCACCTCGAGGTGCCTGCGCTGATCGTCCTGGGCGACCACCACGATCCCGGCGAGGCGATCGGGCTCAGGGCCGGGATCATCCCGCTCCCCGGCCAGAGCCCGGCGCAGCGCCGGCTCCACCGTGTCCGCGAAGTGCTCCATCACGTCGGCGTAGGTGAACTCCAGAACCAGGACCCCCTCGGCCTCCAGCTGGTTGCGCCGGTCCAGGTCGGCGGCCACCCGCTCGGCGGACATCGCATGGTAGGCCCGGCCGTCCAGGTACACCGAGACGTCGGGGTCCCGGTACTCGGCGTCGACCCTCGTGATCCGGCCACCACGAAGTTCCCGTACCACCTGCAGCGTGGGCAGCGGGAGCCCGGCTGTGCCCAGTCGCTCGAAGAACTCCTGCTCCAGGAACGACTCGAGCCGGTCGTCCTCGGCCTCCTCCAGTGAGGTGGGGACGGCGCCAGCCAGGCGTCGCAGCGTCCCCAGCACCTGGAAGCGGTCGAGGAGATGGTGATGGCGCTGGTTCCAGAAGTCCCGCAGGCAGCGATGGCACGAGCCGCCACAGTCACAGCTCCCCAGTCGGGCCAGCGCCTCGTCGGCGGCGGCTCTGAGCCCGGCGCCTCCGTCAGTGAACAGCTTGGGGAGGTAGCCGGTGCCCCCCGGCATGGTGTCGTAGCAAACGATGGCCTGGGGTTCGGCGCCAAGGGGGCGGATGAACCAGCCGAGGTCCCGAGCACCGGCCTGCATGGTCTCGCGGATGCCGAGGAGCAGCGCCTCGGCCAGGGTCGTGCGCCACGCCGTGAGCTCTGGGCCGCGGGTGGCTGCAGGGAGCTTCAGCTCCATGGCGTCGCCCCTGATAGTGGCGGTGAGCCAGACCCCCGAGCGCACCACCTCGCCGCTCGGGTCCTTGCGGCCCGGGCAGCGAGGCGAATGACCTCGCTCGGCGGCCTCGTCGGGGTCGCCGTCCCCTCCGTCGGTGGTGGAGGTGGGCCTGGTCTCGGCCGCGTAGCCACAGCCGGTGCAGATGCTGAAGCCGGGTGCGCGCCCTCCGCCAGCGGGAGCCAGACCGCGGTTGGCCAGGACGATCTCCCGGCCGCTCGTGCGCTCGAAGGTGAGCCCACCGACGGTCTTCACCTCGGGGGCCTGAGACGTCTCTCCGAGGCAGTGGACCACGTCGTAGTCGGCGCGGGTCCGGTACTCGTCCTCCGAGGAAATGGCGGCCCCGGCGCCCCGGACTCCGGTGAGCTCGACGACCCGCTGGCCGACCAGGTCCTGGCCGCAGCCCGGGCAGGCCTTTACCAGCGGGTCGAAGACGAGCACCTCGCAGTCGTCACAGCGTCGGGCCTCCCTCAGCACGTTGTCGCGATGGTCAGGCTCGGCGCTGCTCTCGGGCACGGGGGCGGGATGGAGCCGACGGACCTTGATCTTGTGTCCCCTCGCGTAGACGATGTTGTCGGGGGCGAACTCGGTGACCGCCACCCAGGCCCGCTGGACCAGGAGCGCATCGGCGAGCGGCGGGTGGAGCAGCACGCTGGAGCCGGTGAACCCGTAGCGGGGGAGGAACCCGACGAGCCCCAGGAACCCGAGCGGCTGGTGCTCTGGCGTCTTCTGCCCGGCCAGGCCCTCCAGCTCCCGGCGGAGGCGGCCCTCCAGGTCCTGGTCGGCCTTGCTGGGCACTCCCAGGCCCCGCCGCAGGGCGGCGAACTCGTCGAGCAGGGCCCGGTAGCGGTCGCACCAGCGGTTGAGGGCGGCCCGCAGGTCGGGGAGGAACTGGCTCAGCTGTTGGGCGCAAATGAGCTCCGAGTGGGCCGGGGGAGCGGGGTCGTAGGCGGAGGCGAAGGCGCCCCGGACGCCTGCCTTCAGCTCGGATCGGACCTCAGGCCGGTCGAGGAGCTGGGCGAAGGGAGCGAGAGCGCTCTCTCGCAGCACGCCGTCACGGTCGGCCACGGTCTCTCCTCCCCACTCCTGGTCGGCATCGAGGGGAGGGACCCAGCGGGCGGGCAGGTCGAGGCCCAGGGTCTCCAAGATGAGCGAGTTGACGTGGCGGCGCAGGAGCGGCTCGTTGTCCAGCGAGATGGCCGGAGCCCTGACCTCTCCGGCGATCAGCTCCCCGGGGGAATCGAAGAAGTAGCTGTCGTGTGGAGCCTGGCCGGCATGGGCCACGGCCAGCGCCACCCGCGAGCGCCGGCCGGCCCGGCCCACTCGCTGGGCGTAGTTGGCCGGGGTGGGCGGGAGGTTGCGCAGGACGACGGCGTGCAGGTCGTCCAGGGAGACGCCCACCTCCAGGGTGGGCGTGCAGGCCAGCACGTCGACGCTCGGGTGGGCCCGGTCGTTGAAGCGCTCCTCCAGGGCCAGACGCTCGTCCCCTTCGACCTGGCCCGAGTGCTCCCGGACGATGAGGCGGCGGGGAGAAGAGAGGTACTGGCGGTGGTAGTAGTCCCGCTCGGCGACGGAAGCGTCCAACAGCAGCCGGGGCTCGTCGCGGCGGAGATCGATGGACAAGAGCCGGTCAACCTCGGGAAGGGCCCGGCCGCCCCGGGGGCTGGCCCAGTAGGCCTCGCCGCAGGTGCGACAGCTGGCGATGGGAAGCGTCATGGCCCCAGACCCTTGGCACTGGGCAGCCCCCGGCTTGGCGAGGAGGCCGCAGCCGGGGTCCAGGCAGCGCCACAGGCCGGCCAGGCTGCGCACGACCTGGTGCAGCCGGGGTCGCAGCCGCGGCTCGCCCTCCTCCTCCCCCACGGCCCCCTGGTGTGCGGCCGCCCCGAGCAGGATCAGGGCCGCGGCCTCTCGCTTCAGCTCGTCGCCCGCCACGCCGGCGCGCTCGGGGAGCTGGCCCAGTGCGGCCGCTGCGGTCGAGAGCGGGGCGGGAGCGGCCAGGGCGTGCTCGACCAGGCTGATCGTGGCCACCTCGTCGATGACCCTGCCCAGGGCGCCGGCCAGCGTGTCATCGGGCGCCAGCTCGGCCCCCAGCGCCTTGGCGGCGAGCAGGGCCAGGCCCTCCGGGCGGCCGGCGTCGGTGAGCTCGCCGGTGGTGATGCCCGGGCGGGGTGGGATGGTGAGGCCTGGGGGGCGGAACGCGGCCGGCGTCTCGGCGATGGCGGCGTCCGGACCGAACGGAACACCGAAGAACCGGGAGGCGAAGGCGATCAGCCGCTCCACCTCGTCCACCCCGGCCGTGGCGCTGGTGCCCACGGCACAGAGCTGACCCGGCCCGGCGCCGGTGTGTTGGCGCAGGCGACGGAGCAGGCAGGCCACCTCGGCGCCCAGGACGCCAGCGAAGAGGTGAACCTCGTCCACCACCAGGTAGGAGGGTGGGCCGAATCGGAACAGCTCGGCGTCCCGGCGGCGCAGCAGGAGGTACTCGAGCTGGCTGTAGTTGGTGAGCAGGATGTTGGGCGGGTCCTCCCGCATCGCCTGGCGGGACCACCGGGCATTGGCCGGCAGGCCGGCCCTCGCGGAAGCTGTCGCCGGTGTCGAGCTCGGGAGCGTCGCCGGTGTAGCGGCCGTAGGTGACCCCGGGCAGTCGGCCAACAAGGCCCGCAGGCGCTTGAGCTGGTCGTTGGCCAGGGCGTTCATGGGGTAGACGACCACCGCTCTGACCCCCGGTCCGGGCGAGCGCAGGCAGGCGTCGACGATGGGGATGAGGAAGCTCTCGGTCTTGCCCGAGCCGGTGCCAGACAGGACAAGGGTGCTGGCCGGCCCTCCATGACGGCTGATGACCAGGCGCTCGATGGCCACGTGCTGGTGGGCGTAGAGGTCGTCGAATCCCCACGGCAGGGACAAGGTGGAGGGGTGGAGCAGCCCGGCCAGGCTGGCCAGGGTGGGTCCGGTGGTGCCCGGCCGGGCCAGGGCCACGTAGGGATCCGCCCACAGGAGGCCGTCGTCGACCAGGCGCTCGCGCTGGGCATCGAGGGCCTCGTCGCGAAGGGGGAAGCTGGAGCGCACGTAGCGGCGGTAGGTGTCGAGGACCTCGGCGGCCACGGCGAAGGGCTGGAGCACCTTAGCCCTCCTGGACCACGTAGTACCGCCGGGTCCTGCCCCGGCCCTCGGCGAAGGCCTCGCCGTCCGCCACCAGCCCCTTCAGCACGGCGGCCACCGCTTTGTCCTCCTCCTCCAGTGCCTCGGCCAGGTCGGCGGCGGTCTGGCCGTCGGGGGCGAGCAGCTCGGTCACCGAGGCGATCAGCTCGGGGTCGGTGGGGGTCCGCCCGCCCCTGGGGGTGGGCCGGTATGGCAGCGCCCCCAGGGCCCGGGCGCGGGCCACCCTGGCATCCAGGCGGCGCAGCTCGGCCCGGGGCTCGGGCAGGTCGACCTCAACGGCCGCCAGCACCTTGGCCACATCGGCCGGCTCGGCCCCGCTGCACTGGCAGTAGGCCAACAGGGCCAGGTCCCGGGTGACGAAGCTCTTGGGCTCTCCGGGCAACATGGGCTGGGAGTGGTCCAGGTTGGGGAAGGTGCACAGCACGGCGGCGAGCTGCTCGAGGGAGAGCCCGTAGGCGAGGGCCACCTCGGCGTCGATCTGGGCCCGGCGCTCGGCGATCCCCCAGTGGTCCAGCTCGGGTCGGGCTTCCCCGGGCCGGACCTCGCTCCACAGAGCATCGAACTCAGGCGACCGGCACACCACCTCGGCCACCAGGGGGACGATGTCGGCCAGGGCCTCGGCCGGCGGGGCGGGAACCGTATCGAGGGCTGCGTACTTCAGGTGCGTTTTCCCGGCGAAGCGGACCAGGTAGTCGAAGCACAGGCTCGAAACGAGGCCGGCCAACGAGAGCGTCGTGCCCACTCCCGTCGAGCCGCCCCACACCGTGAGCGCTGTGTCCTTGGCCGCCGTCCTGGGCGGGAGAACGGCGGCGATGGCGCTGCGCTCATCGACCGATCGGGCCACGTCCCGCCAGGCCACCCGGTAGTGCTCCATGACCGAGGAGCCGTCGGGGTTGTGGCGGGCCTCGATGGCGGCCACCTCGGCACCGTTGACCCACTTGGTCGGCTCTTTGCCCTCGGCCGGGAGCTCCAGGTGGTAAAAGAGCGCCCCCTCCACGAGCGGCCACCACTCGAATCCGTCGGGGTCGCGCCACCGCAACCCGTCCCGGACGGCGCCTCTGGCCTCCAGGGCGGCGGCCTCGGTGAACCGCCAGGCGTCTTTGTCAGCGTCCAACTCCCGGCAATACGTCAGGCCCCAGCCCCGCTCGTCCAGGTTGAGGGGGGCCGTGGTGGCGGCTACCTGGGCGGCGATCTCGGCATCGAGGGCCGTCTGCAGCTCGGGGAACGACCAGGTGGCCGGGGCCAGGGCCCGTACCTGGTCCACGCCCAGCTCGGGCGCCTCCGGGTCCAGGCCGGCCAGCACCCCGGGCAGCTCGTCGAGGCCGACGGCCCGGTCCCCTCCGGCCGGGTCCTTGCCCACCAAGAAAGCGGCCTTGAACCGCTTCGTCGGGCCGCCGCCCCGCCGGGCGGTGAGAAGGACAACCTTGATCCGGGAATCGATGGGGAAGATGCCCCTGCGGTTCTCGAACACCCAGCAGCGCTCCAGCACGCCGTCGGTCAACAGGTGCTGGCGCACGCCGGTGGCCGGCGAGGACACGTAGACCGAGTCGGGGAGGACCTGGGCCAGGCGGCCGCCGGGGCGCAGGAGACGGTAGGCGCGCTCCACGAAGAGCCGGTACACGTTGGCGTCGCCTTTGCGGAGCTGGCCGTCGGGGGCATACCAGGTGAACCGGCCGGCCTCGGGCTTGGCGTAGGCGGACAGCTCATGGAGCCAGCGAGCCTCGGTCCGCCAGGCGGCGTCGATGTCGGGGTCGGTCCGCAGCTCGGCCTGGCGGGCGGCCTGGGTGGGCTTGGGTACACCCTTGCGAAAGGTGGCCGGGTCGAAGGTGGAGAAGAACTCCTTGACGTCGGGGCTGAGGGTGTTCCAGGGCGGGTTGCCGATGACCGCGTCGAAGCCGCCCCGCTCCAGGAGCACCTCGGGGAACTCCAGGGCCCAGTGGAAGAAGCGCCGGTGCTCGGCCACCCGCCGGGAGGCGCCCACGAAGGGAGCCAGCTGGTCGGGCGGAGCCTCCCCGGACAACACGGCAGCCACCAGCGCCTCGTAGCCCCCCCGCCCTGGTGGCACGACCACACTGCGCCCGTCGGTGGGGGCGTCCTCGCCGTCGCTGAACCACTGGGCGCACCACAGATCGGCCGCAAATCGCAGCCGGTTGCGCAGCGACCCCTCGGCCGACTCCAAGCGGTCGAAGGCGAGGGCCACCTCCAGCTCCAGCCGGAGGGTGTCGCACTCCGGTCCGCCGCAGATGATGGCGTCGCGCTCGGCGGCGATGGCGCCCAGGGCCTCCTCGATGGCGAGCATGTCGAAAGTGGCCTGGCCCGCCCTGGCTGCCCTGGTCTCCCTGGCCGATGGCTTGCGCCGGGCCAGACGGGCCAGCGCCGGGCCCCCCCGCTCCCCGGCCTCCTTGCGCAGGTAGGTGGTCAGGCCCTTGGTGGCATCGGCCGGCCAGGCGGCCAGCTCGCCGGCGCTGAGGGTCCCCCCCTGGGCGAGGAGGTCGACTCCGACCAGGGAGTCGCCACAGCGCAAGTGGGCGTCGAGATAGCTCAGGGGACGGCCTGTTTCGAGCGTCTCCAACCAGAGGGACACCTTGGCCAGGACGACGGCCAGCGGGTTCAGGTCCACGCCGTAGAGGCATCGGCGCACCACCTCCCGCTCGGCCTGGTGCACCATGGCCGGGGTGACCCGACCGTCCCGCCCGGCGGCGCTGGCCCGGGCGGCGGCCAAGCCCAGCACCCGGGCGGCCTGGACCAGGAAGGCGCCCGAGCCCATGGCCGGGTCGCACACCCGTAGGGCGAGGATGTCGGCCCGGGCCCGGCGGGGGTCAGCGGCCGCTCGGGCCAGGATGGGCTCCACCAGCGGGTCCAGGGCGCCATGGGCCAGGTACTCGGTGATCTCGGCCGGGGTGTAGAAGGAGCCGCTGCCCTTGCGCCGGCCCGAGGCCGACTCCAGCACGAAGTCCCCAGCCACCAGGTGGGCCAGCACCCGGCCACCGCCCTCCTGTCCCGGATCGACCACCCGGCGCTCTCCCTTCAGCGCGACCAGGGCCCTCGGACCTGGGGCCAGGTAGGGCTCGAGCACCAGCAGCCCCTCGTAGATCGAGCCCAGCTGGTCCACGCCCAGCTCGGCGAAGCTGGAGCGCCTGCCCAGGCGCCGTCGGCCGCTCCCCGGCGCTCCCATGGCGATCGAGGTGAGGGCACGGCGCCAGGCGGCATCACCGATGGCGCAGCCATCGAGCAGGGCGGTGCGAGCGGGGTCGAACAGCTCCCCGCCCACGGCCTGGATCCCGAGAGCCCGGGTCAGCACGGCCGGCGCGTCCCACAGCAGGGAGAACAGGCGAGCGATGCTGGCCTGGTAGTAGTCCCCCTCGGCGTGCTCGGGCTCGTCCCGGGCCCGCTCCACCAGGTGGTCGAGGGAGTAGGTGGTGGCGTAGGCGCTCTTCCCGGACAACGCCAGCACGTCCCTGCTCTCTGCGTAGAGCACGAACAGGACCCGGTAGAGGTAGTAGAGGGTCTCCTCGAAGAGCTGGTGGAGGAGGGCCCGTCCCGGCTCGTTCGCCAGGCTGGCGCCGTGGGCAGCCTCGGCGGCCCGCGACTCGGCCCGGCCTGGGGATCTCCCGAGGGGCACGGCGTTGGCGGGGTGTGCCAGGACACCCCGGATGAGGGCCTCGGCCGCATCGATGACGTCGGCCCTCATGTCCGCGGCCAGGGCGGCGGCGTGACGGCGGCTCTCGTCCACCACCCGGCGCACCAGCGGCACCCCGTCGGCGTCGGGGGCAAAGGCGGTGGAGCGGAACAGTGCGGCGAAGGCCTTCCAGGTGGCCTCGTCGTCCAGCTCCACCAAGGCGTCCAGGCTGAGGGCCAGGTACTGCTGGCTGATGCCGCTCGAACGCCGGTACAGCCGGGCGTCCAGGCCGGCGAGGAGCAGGCCCCACTCGGCCCGGCCCCGGTAGGCGTCGAGGGCCAGCTCGAAGCGGGTGGAGGGCGGGTCCGGCTCTCCTGGGGCTCGGTGGTCGGGGTCGGCGAAGCCCTCCAGTTCGGCCACCAGCAGGGCCTCTCGTCCCTCGCCGTCACGCCAGCTGGCGAGGCAGTAGTCGCTACCGTCCTCCAGAGTCACCGGCTGGCAGGCGAGGTCGTCGAGCCCGAGGAGGTGGCGTCGACGGGCCCTCCAGTCCTCGTCGGGCTCCTCCTCCCGGCTCTGGGCGGCCCGGGCATCGCGAACCAAGCCCCGAGCCTGTCGCTTGAGGGTGGCGAAGGTCTCGGGGTCGATGTCGATCTCGTCCCGGCGGGCCCAGACCTCGATCAGGAAGTACGGCGAGGCAAGCTCCCCGACGTTGGTGATGGCGTTCATCGCTGCCCCTGCTGGTCGGGGGCGGCGGCGGCCACGATGAGCCGGCCGCCGATCATGTCCAGCCCAGCCACGCGCACGGCCGAGCGGTCCCGCAGGGCGGCCCTCCGGGCCTGGTGCTCGGCCTCCAGGCGGGCCGTCATCGTCTCGTGGGCAGCAGCTTGATCGAGGGTGACCTTGGTCTCGGTGCCGAACACGATCCGCTCGATGCGCCTGGCCTGCTCGCTGCGCCACAGGCCGAGGACCTCCAGCTCGTCCTCCCGCAGCTCCTGGGCCAGGGCCAGCAGCTCCTCTCGCCGAGACTCGGCCCGACGAGCGGCCCCGGCTCTCGCTACCGGGGCGAGGCCCGGGAAGGCGGCCTGCCAGCGCTCCACGGCTTCGGGGTCGGGGCGCCCGGTGGAGGAGGGCCGGTTCAGCCCGAGGCGGTCCTGGTCGGAGGCGGCGCCGGCGCTGGCCACGCCCTCCAGGGAGACCTCGACCGCCTCCAGGCGCTCCTCCAGGGTGCGGCCCTCGCCGTCGACGAAGCGGACGGCGAAGCTGCACACCAGCCCCTCGGGGAGGCCGGCCTCCACGTCGAAGCGATGGGGGAAGCTGGGATCGGCCGCATCGTCGCGAAGGCGGCGCAGGACGGCCGCCACCAGGGGGTGGGCCGGAGAGAGGAACTCAGGGACGGAGTCGGGCTCCTCGTCCTGGTCGGCAAGGGCAACGTCCCGGCGGAACGTGGCCAGCGGGATCACGGCTGATCCGAGCTCAGCCCGCAGCCGAGCCGGGACCCGCACCCGGACCACGCCGTTGCCCAGGGCTTCGATCCCCCCGCCACTGGCGTCCTGGCCGGCCGGCACGGCGTCGGCCGCTTCGAGGAGGCGAGTGGCCAGGTCGACTTCGGGTCCCGTGAGGGCGGGCGGGGGCGGCCCGGGGGCCGCCCCGGGGTCGAGCACCTCGTCCTCGGGGTCGGAGGCGTCGGTGTCGGTGAACGGGACCGCCTCGTCGTGGTCCTCGGGGGCGGGGGGCAGGCCCAGGCGGCGGCGCAGGGTGGCCCGCAGGGCGGCGACCGAGGAGCCGAACCGCTTGCGATAGAGGCCGGCCAGGAACTGGCAGCCCGTCGCCTTCTGGGGGGCGCCGGCTCCGCGTAGCGGACCTCTTCGTCGGCCAACCAGCGCAGGTACTCGTCGAGGGGCCGATCGACGGCCTGCTCCTGGCGGGTGGCATCGGCCAGGGTGGAGACGAGGTGGATCTCGGGGGTGACGAAGCGCCGTCCCCCGGCCAAGGTGACCTCGGACTTGAGCCGGCGCACGACCAGGTGGCTGGCCAGATCGACGGGGACCTCGCCGGGGTTTGCCTCCACCAGGGGGTCCAGCAGGCGCAGGAGGGACAAGAAGCTCTCGGTCTTGCCGTCATGGGGGGTGGCGGTGAGCAGCAGCTGGGACCCCTCGGTGCACTTGGCCGCCACCGCTCGCCCGAGCAGGGCCAGGCGCTTGGTGGAGGATCCCCGCTCGGCCAGGTGATGGGCCTCGTCGACGATCACCACGTCGAATGGGCTGGGGCACCGGCGTAGCTCGTCCAGGAGCACCTGGCGAGCGGCCAGGGTCATGGAGACGATGAGACGGGGCTGCTGGGCGAAGACGTTGAGGGTGGGGGACCGCCGGCGGCGCTCGGCGAAGTCGGACCCGCTGGCCAGGATGTCGAAGCGGAACCCGAACTTCGCCCACATCTCCTGGCGCCAGCGCTCCGGCTCGGGGGCGGCCCGGGTGACGATCAGGACCCGTCCGGCCTGGTGGCGTTGGGCCAGCCAGCGCAGGACGATCCCCGCCTCGGCCGTCTTGCCCAGGCCGGTGTCGTCGGCGACGAGCAGGCGGGGCCGGATGGAGCGGGCCACCCTCATCAGGGGGACCAGCTGGTAGGGCTCGACTGTCACCGCGCCCCAGTCCAAGCCCACCATCTGCTCGCGTCCCCCGGCCATGGTGATGGAGAAGGCCTGGTGCAGGGCTCGCCAACGGGCCCGGTCGGTGGCAGCCACATCGAGGACGGGGAGGGGCACGGTGTCGGGGACGATGGCCTCGGACTCGAGGGCCACCAGGGGGGTCGCGACCTGGTCACGGTTGACTGCCTCGACGCCGACCAGGGTCAACAAGCCGTTGGTCTCCTCGCCGAGCACTCGCCAGCGACGACCCCGCCAGCGCACCCCCTGGCCGGTCTCGAAGAGCACCGCTGCTGACATCGCCTCGCCTTCCACCGTCACACCCGGGCGGTACCCTATGTTCCGACGCCTCCGGGCATCGCTTCCCCCATCGACAGATCGAGCTCCACAGCTGAGAAGGAGCGTGTCATGGGTGATGATGCGAGGGGTCGGTCCGAGGTCCTGATCTCGGGGCTGCACGGCCTCCCGGCGGCGACGGCCGAGCGGGTTGGGCGGGTCTCGGGGCTGGATGAGGACGAGGCGGAGCTGCTTTGTCAGGCGACCGCGGTGCTGGCGGAGCCTCTTGGCGCGGTGGCCCGGCGCCTGCTGGAGGACTGGGCCGAGCTGGACCTGGCCGAGCGGACAGCGGGGCTGCTCTTCCTGGCCGAGGCGCTGGCAGTCGCTTCGGCCAGGAGCTGATCGAGACGATCGAGATCGGCGAGCTATGTGGCGGGGAGGCTCTGCGCTGCATCGGACCACCAGGCAAGGTTCTTGATGAGGTATGGAATCCAATGGTCCTCGCCAGCGGAAGTCTCCACGCAGACGATGATGTCAGGGAGCGCGCTGGAGTCTCGGGCAGCTGCGTAGACACCCCGGGCGATGAAGACTGGATTGCTCATGATGTAGTCGTGAGACTCCAGGGCCAACAGGGTGACGCCGCCGGGCTGGCGAGCAGCCTCCAGCTTCGCGGACTTGTCCGTGAGCGCCTTGCGGATGCGGTCGGCTCGCTGCCCCTCGAGGTCGTCCGGGCGCAGGAAGGCGACGTACAAGGAGCCATCGTCCTCGGCAGCGCAGCGCATCCGGTAGAGGGTCACGGTGATCGGCACTTCCGGTGGTGTCGCGGTGACGCTGTTGGGCGACCTCGGCGGGATCACGGGCACCGGCAGCCGCTGAGCATGGACCCAGCTCTCCAGCCGATCGATCTCCTCTGCTTGGCTCCTCCGGGGAAACAGGTGACCGCCCCGAGTGTGGATGCCGAGGGTGTAGCGCCCAGGCGAGTCGAGCGAGTGCCTGAAGCGCTCGGCGAATCCGCTGAAGACTTCGAGCACGCGCCTGTTGTCGTGGAGCTGCGTCGAGTAGGGCTCGATGAGCGTGTGCTCCACACTTATCGGGCCGTTGTTGTCGTGAGCAGCGAGATCGATCGCCGGCAGCTGTCGCTCCTCCTCGTCGGGGTAGGAGTCCGCCGTGACGACGCCACCGTTCCTGGCGTTGGCAAGCTGCTGAGCTGCGTAGAGGCAGACACGCTTTTCGTGCGACAGAGGCTTGGTTATCATCTTCGTCTGAGTAATGCATTGAGCGTAGGTGGGCACCCCCAGCGATCAGATCGGGCGTCCCACGCGGCGGCCTGGCCCATCGACCGGCAGGCGCCGACCGGACGCCCGGGAGGAAGCGCGGTCGCTCCGTGTCGCGCCCGGCCCTCCAACCGAGTCCTGGTAGCCGCCGCCTTCTGTCGGGCCGAGCACCCCAGACGCCGGACCCTGTGGCCACCACCTACGCTCCTTGCCCGGCGCCGAAGTGGATCGAGATAGGAAGACCTCAGGAGAAGGGATAGAGCTGGCCGTCCTCGCCGATGAGCGTGTATCCATTGCCGTTTGGGATCATCCCGGCGATGGGAGCCGAAAGGTGCCGGCCGCCCGTCGATCCCTTGAATGTGGCGTCGCCGAATGTGAAGATGCCCCCGTCCGACGCCACCATCCAGTAGCCCCTTCCGTCCGGGGTCGGCAGGATCGCCGTCACGGGCTCGGCAAGGTGCACGCCGCCCATCGAGCCGTAGAAGTGCGCGTCACCGAAGGTGAAGACACCGCCGTCGGAGGCCACGAGCCAGTAGCCACGCCCATCGGGGGTCGCGGCCATCCCAACGATCGGCTTGTTCAGCCGAATCGCGCCGGTCGAGCCGTGGAACTGCGCGTCACCGAAGGAGAAGATCCCGCCGTCGGAGGCCACGAGCCAGTACCCCTTGCCGTCGGCAGTAGGCGCCATGCCGACGATCGGCTTGTTGAGGTGCTTGCCGGACATGTCGCCGAAGTTGTCGGCCGGGGGTCCCGACAGGTCGTTCTCCCCGTAGACGGTCCCATCGGCGGCCGCTATCCAGGCGTTGCGCGAGATCTCGTCCCCTGAGCAGTCCGTGCTGTTCTGCCAGGCCGCTACGAGGTGGGTGGACGTGTCGATCTCCGAGTTGGCTCCGATCAGCTGCAGGTGTCCGCCGCTGTCGATTGTGTAGGCCTGGTACTGGGGGCTCTCGAACTGCAGAAACTGGTAGTTGCCGATGACAACGACCCCCGGCTTGACGGAAGCCTCAGCCGGTGTCCTGGAGTCGCCCCCGAAGGACGAGCAGTTGAGGGGGACGGTTGCCCCTGCTGGGGTCGCGGTGAGCACTGCCGCTCCGGCCGGTGTCAGTAAGCCGGCTATGACGAGGATTGGCGCCGCGAACCAGCGTAGTCTCCCCTTCGACGATGCCCTGGCGGCAACGAAGCGGGCTCGAAACCGATGGCACACCTCATCGAGTTCGCCAACCATCTCGTTCCCCGTCCCGCTCGCCAGATGATTGGTAGCCACGATAGCGCACGGCTGGGCCGCCAGGCACCGGTCGCGGTCTCCGGCGGTGGGACCACGACCGGGGTCGGAACCGAACCGGGTGACAAGACGGGGCCAGCGCGAGTTGCGCGCTCGACGAGCGCGATGAGCGGGAGCCGGGACGACCGCGAAGTCGACGAGCTCCGCTTCACCTACCTGGCGCTGCTCTCACCGACCCGTTCTGCCGGCCAGGTCCAAGAGGCTCCGACCAGCCATGTCCACCAGGAGGTCGATGTCGCTGCCTTCCCTGGCCTCATCACGGGCGACAGAGCCGTAGACCACTCCGAGGTCCTTCGTGACGTAAAGGGGAGCCGACAAGAGCCAGTTCCCCTTGCCGGCGTCCACGGTGGCCATGGCCGCCATCGGGGCCGTCACAGGCGCACCGGCGGCCGAGCCAAGGAGCGGCGCCCGAAGCTGAACACCCTGCCGTCGGCCGCCACCAGCCAGTAGCCGTGGCCATCGGGCGTGGCCGACCTGGCAAGCGACACCGGCCACGGGAGCGGCCAGGGACATGCCTTGGGCGGCGGTTCGAACCCGCCGGCCGGCCCAGCCTCCACCACCCCCCCGGGGTAGCGGCCGGTTCCTGGTGAGCAGCGGGTCGTTCCAGCCACCTGCCACCGCCAGTGCAACTCCGGTCGGGGGCCGGAAACGTCACCAGCCCCCCATGCCAAGCCCGCACCGCCAGACCGGGCAGTGGACGGGCTATCTCCCTGGCCCCGATTACGGCGTCCTGGCGACCGCTCTGTGGGCCAGCATCCAAACGCCGGAGAAGCTCTGGGCAGTACCCACCGTCGTCCCGTCACCAGCACACCGAGTGTGATGACACCCACGCCCCTCGGTCGGCCACCACACCATCCGGATCGGCGGTGGCCAGGACGCTCGTCTCGGATCGGCGTACCGTGCGTATGAGGCACACGTGAGGCACGAGGAAGGCCGGGTGATAACAGCTCCTCCTCGACCCCGGCTGACCTGGACGAAGGGCTTCCATCGGTGCCAGGAACTTGGGTCTACCCGCAGCACACCCTATGCACTGGGGTGCCGAGTGGGTGCCGAGGGGTGCTTCCCCGGTGACCCATGGCGGGCGTAGCCGTCCATAACCGCTCGCGTCTCGTCGGATGCCGGTCCTACTGGCGATTCGCATGGCCTGATCGCCGCGAGTGCCAGCGACCTGGAGGCAACCTTGACGAGTGACGTTTCGATGCATCTCGGCGCCAGAAGCTGGGCGTGACATGAGGCGCCCCGGCAATGGTGCCGAGCCGACGTGTTGGCCCTTTGCCGGATCGCTGGAGCTGGAGGGAGTCGTGGACCTTTGCTCGTGTCGCCACCCGGTGTCCGGGGGTGAAGAGAAGGGGCTACGGTCCGGCCCCGGTCATGGGTGAGAACGGCCTCGGCCGGGCAGTGGACTGTTGTTTTCGGTCTGGGCTCGGCCCCGGCCCCCGCGTGCCCGGCGGCCAAGCCGAGCGGCCGGCCGCAGCTGCCTGTCCATTGTTGAGGACGCCCTCGCCAAGGCCGGCGACGCCTTCGTCAAGGTTGCCGTCAAGGTCGGAGGTGTCTTGGTCAAGGTTCCCGTCAAGGTTGCGGTCAAGGCCGGACCCGCACGCTGGTGGCCATGACCATCCATGCGCACCATCGTTGCCCTTGGACCGGCCCGGATCCCGAGCACCCGGTTGTGCCAAGCACCGCCAGGATCTCGTCCTGGGCCGGCCTGCTTGATGCCAGGGGGGCCGGCGGCGGCCCGACGGGCCGAGAGGGACAAGCGCTGGGAAATGGACCGATGACCCTGACCCCCGAGCAGCGGGCCCTCCGAGCCCGCATCGCCGCGTACACCCTCCATGCGACCCGTGACCCCAAGGACACAACGCAGGCTGCCCGGGATGCCTTTCTCGCCCGCTTCGAGCACCAGGTCGACCCCGACAGGCTGCTCCCCGAGGCCGAGCGCCGGCGTCGGGCCGATGCAGCCCGCAAGGCTTACTTCACGGCGCTGGCCCTCAAGTCGTCCCGGGTCAGGGGCGCCAAACGGCCCGGGCGGCCCAAGCACTCGGCAGCGCCCGGGCGGGACGGAGTCACCGACTGGTGGACTTCAGGCCGGTAGCGCCGACGACGGTCGGTCCTCGAAACGAACGACAACGAATCCATCCCTGGTCCGCTCGATGACCCTGGCCGGCCGGAGCGCCTGCTCGCCATCGCCGACCATGAGCAGCTGGCCCACCTGGGGATCGACGCCGGCTCGGGCGTGCTCGACAAGCGTCGTGACCGTGCCGTCGACGTCGGTCATGTGGTCGTCGGCCCAGAGGTCAGGTTCGCTCGTGCCCACCAGCACCAATGCCGGTAGCCAGGGTTCGGCACCGGATCGCTGAAGCACGACCGCAGCCGGCGCAGGGTTTCCGACTCGAGGTCGGCCAGCACGAGGCTGAAGTGCAGGGGATCGCGCCCTGGGACCGGCAGAGGCCGGCTGCCCTGGCGACCATCTCGTTGCTCAGCGACCGCTCGCCCCCACGAACGACCAGGACCGAGTCGCCGGGGGGCGGGTCGCCTCGGAGCAGGATCCGCTGGAGCACCACTCACAACCGGTCGCCCAACGCCAGCCGGTTGTGGGCCTCACGGGCACGCTGGTCGGCGGCGCTGGCCCCGTAACGGGCGAGCATCTGGCGGGAGCGCCACCCGGCCAGCCGCATCAGGTCGCCCTCGTTGCCCCCCTGGCTCAACCAGGCGTGGGCGAACGTGTGGCGCAGCTGGTGGGCATGGAGCTGGCCGATCCCGGCCTGGCGGGACCGGCGCCGGACGATCTGGGCGATCCCCGAGTCAGTGAGACCGCCCCTGGGCCCGAGCCACAAGGCCCGAGAGCCAGCCTGGGGGTGGCGGGCCCGGGCCCGAAGGTATCGGTCGAGAGCCTGGGCCGTCTTGGACCCGAAGGGGACGGCCCGGGGACGTCGTCCCTTGCCGGTCACCAGGAGCACGCCCAGGTCGAAGTCCAGGTCGTCGAGCCGAAGCCCGGTGATCTCGGCCAGACGGCAGCCCGTGTCGAGGAACGAGCGGAGGACGGCCATGTCACGGCGGTCCTCGAAGGCCTTTCCCGAGCAGGCGGCCAGCAGCTTGCGCAGGTCCTCGTCGGCCACGACCGGCACGGGAACCTCGGGTACCGACGGCGGCCGCATCCTGGCCATCGGGCTGGTGACCACCTCGCCCTCCTCCTCCAGCCACTTGAAGAGCTGGAGCAGGGCTCCGTAGCGGACGTGAGCCGTCTTGGGCCGCCAGCGGCTGAGCTGGTCGGCTATGAAGGCCTCGATGTGCTCCCTGGTGATGCGGTCGGCCTGCGTGGGCATCCCCGCCCCCCGGAGGTACTCGATCAGGTGCTCGGCGCTGTCGACGTAGGACCGGATCGTCTTGGGACTGCGGTTGCGGGCCCGCAGCGATCGCTCGAAGGAGGTGAGGAGCGTGGCGAGATCGTTCACCTCGGCTGCCGACTCGATCGTCACGGTGGCACCTCCCTTTCCCCGGAGAGCCCTCGTGAGGGAACTCTCCCGGGAGCAAAGCTAACCGCTCTACGACCGCCGTGCAACCATCTCACCAGCGGAGCTCGAGGGGAGACTCCCAGGTCAGAGCGTCTCTGTGGGCGCTGCCGGATTCGAACCGACGACCGGTTGGTTGTAAGCCAACTGCTCTGACCAGGCTGAGCTAAGCGCCCGAAAGGGGGGCGGCGACAGGCTACAGGGCGGTGTTCTGTTCGGACACATGGCGTAGATGCCTCGCCAGCTGTTCCGCCGCGCCGTCCCGGGGCTCCAGGAACAGGGACGGCTCGACCAGCTCCAGCTCCAGGACCAGCGGAGCACCGGCGAGGTCGTCGACCACATCGATCCTGGCGTAGCTCAGCGGGCCGACCCGAGCGGTGGCCGCCCGCAACGCCCGATGGGCCACAAGCCGCTGATCGGCGCGGGCGACGGCCGGCGAGATCACCTCCTGCTCCCACAGACGGTCCGTCTCCCCCGGCCGGCCACGAGCAGGCCGCCCTTGCGAACGGCGTGGCTGAACTGGCTGCCAAGGAAGACCATCGCCGTCTCACCTGGCTGTCAATGGCGTCCTGGTAGGGCTGGATCATCACGGTCTGGCCCTGAGCGTGCAGGCGGCGAACGTGCGCCTCTGCCATCCGCGCATCGGCGCCGGTGTGCCGGGCGGCACCGAGGCCGCCGCTGGAGACGGCGGGCTTCACCACCCAGTCCTGCTACGGGGGGGACCACGCCCGGCCGGGCGGGACGAACGCAGTGGGGACGACCCGGATCCATCGGCGGTGAGATCACCCAGGTAGACCTTGTCGCTGTTCCACGTCAGCGCCCCGACGGGGTTCACCACCACGGTCTCGGCCGCCGCCCGCTGCGCCCAGGCCAAGAAGCGCTCGCGTCGGGCGACGTACCCCCATGCGTAGCAGACGAGCACGAGGTCGAACCGGCCCCACTGGACCGCTGGCTCGTCCCAGATCGCCACGGTCGCTTCGACGTCCAGGCGCCCCAGCGCGTCTCGCAACAGCGGCCAGCCCTCATCCACGTCGACGAACTCCTCGTCCGCCGCGATCGCAACCCGGCTCACGACACGGATCGCGCTGACGGGCCCTTCGTCGGCCGGCCCCGCCGGGCCGTCCCCTCTCCCTTCCCGTTGCTCACGTCTGCCGGTCTATCCCAACCCGGAGGCGGCCCGGCTCCGGCCCGGGCCGGGTAGCTTGGCCACCGAGGAGGTGGTGGCTGTGAGCGACGCGACGACAGGGCCGGGAGGAGGAACCCTGACCGAGGAGGAGCGCAGCCAGCGGCTGGCCGATCTCGACTCGCTGATGGACATGATGCGGCCGGCCGTGCAGGCGGACGGGGGCAACCTGGTCCTCGTGAGCGCCGACGCCGGGACCGGGGAGGTGGAGGTCATGCTCCAGGGCTCGTGCAGCTCCTGCGCCATCAGCGCCACTACCCTTCAGGCCGGCGTGGAGCGCATCCTGCGGGACCGCCTGCCCTGGGTCACCGAGGTCCGGGGGGGCGTGGACGAGTCGCTGGACATCGAGGAGAGCGCCGGCCTCGGCCGAGGGGGCTACGTCCCCCGCTGGTGAGCCCCGGCGGTGAGGACCCGGCGGGTGGGGCCTCCCAAGGGACGGCACTAGCCGGGCGGGGCCGGAGCCCGGGCGCTGGCCGGGGTCCCGGCACCGAGGCGGCGCAGACCGGGGACGGCCACGGCCACGGCGGTCATGGCGGCCACCCCGCCGGCCAGCTCCCAGGCCGCGGTCCCCCCGCCGCCCACGCCGGCCACGGCCAGCACGAGCGCACCCACGCCCAGGGCTCCGAGGGAGGTGGCCAGTACCGCGACCCCTCGGGCCCAGACGAGGCGACGGTCCTCCACGAGGGGGACGGTCGCCCGGCGCTGTCCTCCCCAGGCGGCCAGCTCGGCCATGCCTACTAGAGCGGCCGCCTCCACCGGGGCCCAGGCGTCCAGGGGCCCTCCTCTTGCCGCCACGAGCACGGCGTACTGGGCGACAAGGGCGGCCAGGCCGGCTCCGAGCGTCCCGGGCCAGCGCCAGGCCAGGGCGGTCAGAGCCACCCCGAGAGCGCCGAGGACGACGACAGGCCCCATCAGGCCGGTGGCCCGCGCTACCGGCGCGGCGGCCCGGGCGATCGAGACGGCGGCCAGGCCGGCGGCGAGGGCCAGGCCGAGGCCAGCCGGGACCCAACCCCTTCCCGACAGGGCGCCCCATTCCGTGACGGCCCCGCCCGAGCTGTCGCGGGGGTCGATGGGCGGGCTCATGCGCCCCTGCGGCGGGCACGGCGGCCCGTCTCCAGCTCGCGGACCACGGCGTCGACCGACGTGAACCGCTCCCACTCGGCAACGGCGATGCCAGCGTTCCGGTACTCGTCGTGGATCCTGCGACGCTCGAGCACCCACAGGCGACGGGCTAGCGCGGCCACCCGGGCCTGGTCGAGGTCCTGGCGGCCCCGCCCCCGGCCCCGTCGCCGGTAGGGACGAACGGGCGCCCGGCCTGGCCGGCCGGGGTTGCCG
>JBOGGR010000096.1:0-4160 GCA_050744025.1 Acidimicrobiales bacterium | reverse complement strand
TACATCAACCTCCCGCAGCCAGGGCTCGGCTGCGTATTTGGTCCCCGGGGAGCCGCTAGGCGGCTCCCCGTATCTCGCCCCAGCGTGCTCAACGGTTCAGGGCGGTCGTTCGTGAGCCAGTCAGGCCTGGCCAGGGCCCCCGGTCAGCAGGAGGGGCTGTGCCGGTGAGCGACAGGCGCCTGATCGAGGACTACCTGCCGATTGCCGCCATCAACGTGGTGGCTCAGCGGGAGAAGATCGGTCACGCCGCCACCCACCCCCGCAAGCTCCACCTGTGGTGGGCTCGCCGGCCGTTGGCGGCGGCTCGGGCTGCGGTCTACGCGGCGCTGGTTCTGGCCGAGGGGCGGGAGCACAAGCCCGCCGAGGAGGCGGCTTTCTTCGACTCCCTGTGCCGCTGGGGCGGACCGCAGGCGGCCATCGACCGGGCCCGGGACGAGGTACTGGCCGCGAATGGCGGCGTGGCTCCCAAGGTGCTCGACATGTTCGCCGGCGGGGGAGCCATCCCCCTGGAGGCAGCCCGGCTGGGATGCGAGGTCACTGCCGTCGAGCTCAACCCGGTGGCGCACCTGATCGAGCGCGCCATGCTGGAGTACCCTCAGCGCTTCCCGGGGCTCGCCGACGACGTGCGGCGGTGGGGCAGGGTGTGGGTGGACCGGGCCTGGGAGCAGCTGGCCGACCTGTACCCGCCGGTCGGCCCGGGTGCGGGTCAGCAGCGGCTGGACGGGGGTGGCCCGGAGGGAGGCCGCCGGCCGCTCGCCTACCTGTGGACCCGGACCGTGCCCTGCCCCAACCCTGCGCTCGGTCCCCACCAGGTCCCGCTAGTGCGCCAGACCTGGCTGGCCCGCAAGAAGGGCCGGTCCATAGCCCTTCGGACGGTCGTCGATCGCGGCGCCCTCACCGTGGGCTACGAGGTGGTCGAGTCCACCTCTCCCGCCGGTCTCGGCTTCGATCCGGCCGCCGGCTCCAGCCGGGGCCAGGCCACCTGCCCGATCTGTGGGGCCACGGTCACCGCCGACTACGTGAAGGCCGAGGGCAAGGCCGGCCGCATGGGTATCGCCCCGCTGGCAGCGGTCGTGCTCAAGGTTTCCGGCCGGGGCCGGGACTACCTCCCCTCTGGCTCGTACCCCCTGCCCGACGACGCCGAGTGTGAGCGCCGCCTGGCCGAGCTGGACGTCGACCCGCCCGACGAACCGCTGGTTGCAAATTACAACCAGGCAATCCTCGTGCCGATGTACGGACTCACCCAGTTCCGGAACCTGTTCACTCCCCGCCAGCTGCTCACGCTGTGCACCCTGGCCGCCGGAGTGCGGGTAGTCCACGACGAGATGGTGACTGAGGGCACAGAGCCGGCTCGGACCGCCGCGGTGGCGACATGTCTCGGGATGGCACTCAATCGGGTTGCCGACCGCTGTTCGAGCCTCTGTCGTTGGGAGGTTTCGAACGAGACCGCCATGAACACGTTTGCCCGGCAGGCATTACCAATGGTCTGGGACTTTGTGGAGCCGGCCCCATTCGGAGGCGCCGCTGGCGACCTGCGTGAGCATGTTGAGAATACAGCGGAGATCGCCGAACGTCTCGCCTCTACCCCGGCTGCGACTGTCCTGCGCACTTCGGCGACCACCCTGCCCCTCCCCGATGCTTCCCAGGACGCCATCGTCACCGACCCGCCCTACTACGACAACATCTCCTATGCCGACCTGTCCGACTTCTTCTACGTGTGGCTCAAGCGATCGGTCGGGTTCCTCTACCCCGACGACATGGGTGGTGGGCTGACTCCAAAGCGTAACGAGATCGTCTCCGTTGGACACCGCCACGGCGGCGACAAGGACGCAGCTCGGGCTTTTTACCAAAAGATGATGGCTACTGCCTTCGCCGAGGCACACCGGGTGCTCAAAGCCGAGGCTCCGCTGATCTGCATCTACGCTCACAAGACGACGCTCGGCTGGTCATCGCTCGTGGAGGCGCTGCGGACGGCGGGCTTTACCATCACCGAGGCCTGGCCGCTCGACACCGAGATGCCGCAGCGTTCACGGGGTCAGAACAGCGCTGCCCTCGCGTCGTCCATCTTCCTCGTGGCCCGCAAGAGAGGCGCCATCGCCGGCGTCGGGAGCGAGGCCGGCGTGCTGGGCGAGCTGGACGGCATCGTGGCGGAGCGCCTGGGGCGGCTCTCCGATGCCGGCATCACGGGTTCGGACCTGGTGATCGCCGCGGTGGGAGCGGGGCTCCGGGCCTTCACCCGCTACGAGCGGGTCGAGCAGGACAACGGCGAGCCGCTGGCCGCCGAGCGGTTCCTCGCCATCGTGCAGAACCGGGTGCTCGACGCCATCTTCGGAGGACTGGCGGGAGCCGACGCCCCCACCCGGTGGTACGTGGCCGCCCAGTTCAGCTACGGGTACGCGGCCGTGCCCTTCGCCGAGGCCAACAACCTGGCTTACATGACCGGGGTCGAGCTGGACGGCCCCCACGGCCTCACCGCCGGCCCTCACCCGCTGGTGACCAAGGCCGGCTCCACCGTGGCCCTGCGTGACTTCGAGGGGCGGGGGGACCCGCTCCTGGGCCTGTCCGAAGGCGAGTCTGGCCCCTGCCCGCTGATCGACGTGGCCCATGGCCTTCTCTGGCGGGCCGAGCACGGCCCCAGTGACCTGCGGGAGTATCTGCTGCAGGCCCGGCCCGACGCGGTGCTGCTGCGCACCGTCGTCCAGGCCCTGGCCGGCAAGGCCCTCCGGTCGTCCAACGGCGAGGCCAAGGCCCCCGAGGCGGCCGCCGCCGAGCGTCTCCTTGGCTCCTGGCGCCACCTGGTCGAGGACAGCTTGTTCTCGTGATCCGCCGCCTGCGGGTCCATGGCTACAAGAGCCTCGCGGATGTGGGCGTGGAGCTTGCCCCGATCACGGTTCTGTTTGGCCCCAATGCTGCCGGCAAGAGCAACCTGCTCGACGCCGTCAACCTGCTGGCGCGCATGGTGACGAGCGAGAACCTGGAGGAAGCATTCTCGCAGCACCGGGGGACCCCGCTGGAGGCCTTCAGCTTCCCCAGTGGCGGCGTGAGCGAGCTGATGGCCCAGGGGAAGGCCAGCTTTACCATGGAGGCGGACGTGGAGCTCTCGGAGGAGGTGCGCCGGCGCGTCGGCGACGACGTGGCCAAGGCCAGAGAGGGCCTGAGCGACGGCAAGACCCGTCAGGTCGTCGTCAGCCCGCGGCTGCGCTACCGGCTCACGGTGGAGATCCTGACCGAGTCCGGGCACCTGCGGGTGATGGACGAGCGGCTGGATGCGCTCAAGGCCGACGGGACGCCGGATGCCAACCGCCATTCGTTCATCTGGCGGGAGCCCGGCGAGCCCCGTATCCGCCTTCGCCGGGAGGGCCAGGGCCATCCGCTCTACGAGGAGCTCGGCCAGGACCGCCCGATCGCCTCCAAGCGGCTCTATCCTCCCCACTACCCGCACATCTGCGCCCTGGGCGAGGAGCTATCCCGTTGGCGGACCTACTACCTCGAGCCCTCGGCCATGCGGGCCGAGGCACCCCTGCGGGAGGTGACGATCCTCCCGTCCGACGGCAGCGACCTGGCTGGCTTCTACAACACCGTCCGGGCCCGCCGGCCCAAGCAGCTCGTCTCCTTCGAGCGAGCCCTCGCCGAGATCGTGCCCAATGCGACCTCGATCAGGGTGGAGCATGACAGGGCCGGCCTGCTCCACCTGGAGGTGGACGAGGGCGGTGTGGCCGTGTCCTCCCGGGTCGTGTCGGAGGGCACCCTCCGCCTCCTCGGGCTGCTCGCCGTGACCAACCCGTTGGAGCCGCTCTCGGTCGTGGGCTACGAGGAGCCGGAGAATGGCGTCCACGCCGACCGGCTGTCGATGGTGGGTCGCGTGCTTTTGAACGCGGCCGAGCGGGGCTCAACCCAGTACCTGGTCAACACCCACTCGCCGTTGCTCCCCGAGTACTTCCTGGGCGAGCCGGTGGCCCGCGTCATCCGCTGCTCCCGCCACGGACGAGACACTCGCTTCGAGGCCCTGGGCGAGCTCAACCTCTTCAGCGAGGGCGCGATCACCGAGGGGCTGGCCGAGCCACTGGCCTCGACCTTCGGCCAGCGGATGGTTCGGGGGGACTTCCGCTGATCGCCGTGGGCCTGTTCGCCGAGGACGACGGCCACCGTTCCCTCCTCGT
>JBOGGR010000095.1:0-5957 GCA_050744025.1 Acidimicrobiales bacterium | reverse complement strand
CGAGGTCATCGGAGCCGGAGATCTTGTCCTGGAGGCGCTCGATGATCTCGGCGCGCACCGAGGCGTCGCGGGTGGCCTGGTCGGGGTTGTGGCAGATGACGAAGCGGTCCCTCGCCACCCCGTCGTCCGTGCGGACCTCCTTCACCCGCAGGTTGCCCACCACGGTGTGGTAGCGCCCGGCCCTGGACACGGCCGCCTTGGCCTCCACCTGGTCGCTTCGCAGCTTCTCGCCCATGATGTAGTGGCCCCCGGCCCGCTGCAGGTAGCGCCGGTTGGCCTCCGAGGTGAAGCCCCGGGCCAAGACCCAGATGACCCGGTTCAGGTGCCAGGACCGCAGGTCGTCCTTCACCCTTCGGATGAGCACCTGGTCCGAGGCGTTGCCGGGGAACACCCACAGCCTCACGGGTACCCCGTCCCTGGTGACGGCCATGGCCAGCACCACCTGGGGCAGGTCCGGGCGGTGGTCCTTCGAGTGGCCGTAGCGACGGGAGGCCCCCGGGATGGCCGAGGCCAGATCGTCGTCGCCCTCGCCTTCCTCCTCGTCCTCGATGAGGGCCGGGTCGGCCGAGTCCCTCTCCCAGTAGGTGGAGGAGGTGTCGAAGAACAAGATGTCGACCTCCAGGTTCAACAAGTTCGCCACCGAGAAGAAGACCCGCTCTTGGATCTCGGGCAGGGCCGAAAGGAAGAAGTCCATGGCCCGGTAGCACTGCTCGTCGCTCACCTCGGGGAGCTCGGGCACAAAGGCCCGCTTGGCCACCCAGTCACAGCCGGCCAGCTTGGACAAAGGCGTGGGGGACAGCCGGTTGGCCACCATGGAGAAGATGACCCGCTCCACCGAGGTCCCATCCACCCGTCGGCCCGCTGCGACCTCGGAGATGGCGGCCCCGATGCCGAGGCGCTCCCACAGCCGGTCGGCGACCCAGGTGGTGCCCATGGGCCGGGCATCGAGGACCCTCACGTCCTTGGACCCGGCCGTGGCTGCCACCGCCTCGGCCGGGTCCAGGAACCGGGCGATGCTCGTCACCAACCGGGCCAGCCCATCTCGGTCCACCAGGTCGGTGCGCCCGAAGTTGTGGATGATCCGGGCTCTGGGCGTCCCGGTGCCGGGGTCCCTCTCGTTGTGGGCCAGGGCCAGGTAGGAGACGACGCTGCCATCGGCGTTGCCATCGGCGTTGCGTCGCTTGGTCTCCCGCAGGTACATGACTACCAATGTAGACAGTCACACCGTAGATGTAAAGCATCTCAGCCCTAGTCGTGTGCCTACACGATCCCGGAAGCCCGACCGGGCCTCAGCACCTTGACCAGCACCAACGCATCTGCCGGGGGTCTCGATCTGCCTACCAGCTGTGGAAGTCAGGGAGTGGAACCTGGACGACCCGGTCACGGTAGCGCGGCTCGGCGTCCTGGCTCGCTGCTCGGCCATCCTGGCCGACTACGAGAGCGTCCGCCTGCGGCCCCGGCCCGACCTGGAAGCGCCAGGAGAGGTCGTGGGCGGTCAGGACCGCGGGTCGTGGTACTACACTTGGCTGGCCAACCACATCCAGAACTGGGCTCAGGGCGCTTTCGAGGCCTTCGAGGGCGAGGAGGACGTCTCGGTGGACGCCGTGGACCTCACGACCGTCCACCAGGCCAAGGGGCTGGAGTGGCCGGTCGTGTTCGTGCCCTGTGTGTCGGCAAGACGGTTCCCTTCCAAGAACACCGGGTCTCGTCGCCCTTGGCACGTTCCGCGGGAGGCCTTCTCCCCGGCTCGCTATGAGGGAAGTGTGGACGACGAACGGCGCCTGTTCTACGTGGCCATCACTCGGGCGCGTGATTGGCTGTCGGTGTCTACCCACGATCGGGTCACGACGCCGAAAGCAAAGCCCTCCCCCTTCCTGCTGGAGCTGGCCGGTGGGGCGCCCCCGAGCCGCGCTGAACTGGCCCTTCCCCCAGCGCCCCCTCCCGGGGCGGAGGACGAGGAGCCCCTCCTCACGATCACGTTCTCGGATCTCGCCCGCTATCAGGTTTGTGGCCTGGCCTACCGCCTGCGGGCCCTGATCGGGTTCCAGCCACCGCTAGCTCCCGAGCTGGGCTACGGCAAGGCCGTCCACCACCTCCTGCGAGAAGTCGCCGACCAGACTCGGCGGTGCGGTCGCCCGCCCACCCCAGCGCAGGTTGAGCGACTCTTCGACGATCACTTCGCCTTGCCGGCGGCCAGCAAGCCGGCCCCCCGGCAGCTGAAGGCGGCTGCGCGCAACCTGGTGGATCGCTACGTGAGCGAATGGAGCGAGGACCTGGAGCGGGTGTGGGAGGTAGAGCGGCCCTTCCAGCTCCACCTCCCCGGCGCTGTCGTCTCGGGCCGGGCCGACGGGATCCTGGACAAGGAGGACGGGCACGTGGGCTCACTGGCCATCGTCGACTACAAGACGGCCGTCGATGCCGAGGACGACAGGGCTCACGACCTCCAGCTGCAGGTGTACACCGACGCCGGCCGGCGGGAGGGGCTGGAGGTGCGGGCTGCCTACGTCCACGATCTCACGGCCGGGGACAGGGACCCGGTCGACGTGTCCGGTCCGGCGATCGGCTTGGCCGAGACGACGGTGGTCTCGCTGGTGGACCGCCTCCGGGCCCGGGACTTCCGGGCCCTGCCAGGGGCGAGGAAGTGCTCCCGCTGCGACGTCCGCGCCCTTTGCCGCTGGGCGGTCTGAGCCATGAGCGTTCCACCGTCAGGTGGTCGTCGTCGTCGTCGGTCGTCATGCGCCCCCTGGGATTCGAACCAGAACCTGCGGATCAAGAGTGGGCGGAAGCGGGTGGCGTGGTGTGGCATCCTGTCGCTGGATGTCGCGTTCTTGCTGGTCACGATAGCCGTGTCGACCGGCTCCTGGACCGGCGCGGGACCGGGTGGGACGCCCTGGGACGGGTTTGTTGGGACGGATGTTGGGACGCCCTTGACTGGCTGAGCCTCACAGCAGTTCATCGATGGCGTGTAGCCACGCGGGAAGGTCCCTCTCGCCGACGGCCCAGAGCAGGTCGGGTACGACCTCGTCCAGCAACAGATGAGCGAGCTTGTCCCGGAGGCGGGCCATGTCGGACCACGGCTCCGAGCCCCGCGAGACGTCCTCGGCCTCGCAATAGCGACGTGCCGCCTCTCCGAGGGCGATCCATGCGCGCTGGAGAGCCAGCCTCATGGTGTCGTCCGCGTCGAACCGGCCCTTTCCAAGCCGGTGAAGCTGCTGTGCCACCTCAGCGGCCCGTCGGGCTGCCCGGAGGGCTCTCTGGCCCTCCGGCGTCACAAGGGGACAGCCGAGAGGAGAGCGGAATCCGGGGTCCCGCGACCGGCTACGTCGGTCGGCACAACCTCCACTCGCCTTTCCAGCAGATCCTCGATCTCCGCTTCGAAGCGCACGAGGTCCACGTAGCTCCGGCCCGCCTCCACATCGACGACGAGCACTCCGCTGGGGGTTGCCCTCACGTGGAGGAGGCCGTGTCGGGTTGCCAGCCTCTTGATCTGATCCGAAGCCGAGCGCAGCTCGTCCAAGCTCGCCGGTGCGAGATCCTGTGTGGGGCTACGCATAGGGTCATCGTAGCCGGGAGCTGACCGCTCACGATGAGCCTCGGCACGCTCGGCGCCTGAGGCGAGCCGATGGGCCCTGCCGGCGAGGTGCCTCGCTGGCGACGCCCGAACTCTGCTCGGGGTCAAGGGGTCGAACGCTGAGTGACTGCGGGCTCGTCCGGACCGGAAGTCGCTGGTCATCCCGGGTCTGGGCACTGCGGCAGACGGTGGCGGCCAGGTACGTTCGAGGGGTGGGCGCAGGACCGAGGGAGCGGGCGGGATGAAGCGGCAACGACATCAGCTTGGGAAGCTGACCCTGGCGGACTGATCCGAACTTGCTGGGACTGTTTCGCTGGTCAGCTTGGGTGCGCGGCCAGCCCTGGACGCCTACGACCGGCGGCGAATGTGCCATGGATGTGCCATGTCCGGGCCTGCCAGCACGGGTCATCTGGATAGGGCGGTGTCCAGAACGAGGTCGGGTACGTCACGGAACACCTTGTCGTGGGCGACGAGGGGCAGCCCGAGCCCGAGGGCGGTGGCGGCGATCCAGCGGTCGGAGTCGTGCACGCGCTGACCGTTACGCGCTCAGTCGGCCCGGAGCTGCGCATAGGTGACGACCACATCTGGCCCGGCGAAGCGATGTCGACCTGGGCCAGGAAGGTGCTCAGGGCCGGGGTACAGACCGATGGACGGCCCGGGATGGCGGCGCACGCGCGATGAACGCGCGATGGGCGAAAGTCAGCCGGGCAAGGCGGTCTCAAGGATGAGGCCAGGAACATGTCGGAAGACTCGGTCATGGGCCACGAGAGGCAGGCCGAGGCGGATGGCGGTGGCGGCGATCCAGCGGTCGGCGTCATGGATGCGCTGCCCAAGGGCATGACCGACGCGCTCGCAGTCGGCCCGGAGCTGTGCGTAGCCGACCACCAACTCGGGACCGGGCCACGCGATATCGACCTCCGCCAGTCGGACCTCCAGGCGCCGGAGGCGGGCGGGACCCCAACCGCCCTTGATGGCGCCGTGACGAACCTCGGCGGCCGTCTGGAAGCTGATGACAGCTGGCCGGCTGGCGAGCATCGGGAGGTAGAGATCGTCGAGCGCCGACGCCCGACGGAGCAGTCGAGCGCTGAAGACTCTGGTGTCGACCACGACGGCGCCACGTGGCCGTAGATCGCTCACTCAGCGATGGCAGCCCAGAAGATGGCCTCCTCCTCATCGGTGAGGTCGTCGATGACCATTGCCTCGCGAGGAGGTAGCGGCCTGGCACGGCGGATGACCTCCGCAACGGGCAGCTCTCGGGCATCCTCCTTGGGCAGGTCTGAGTGTTGGATGGACATGGCACCTCCTCTACGCCAAGTCTAGGACTCGCTCTGTCTACGAGCTACGGAAGGCAGGTTACTCCCTGGGCATCGGGTGTTCGTGGCCGTCAGCGAGCAGCACCACCTCCGGGTGAAGACGATTTCCCGACGTCACGTTCACCATGATCCCATTGGCCGTGGCCGCAAGCTTGAGAGTCCCGCCCAGGAGAGGCAGAGCACCCGAGTCCACTTGCTTGCCGTCGATGAGCAGCTCACACTTGCTGTTCCAGTGCGTCACCACCTCGACTCGTGTGCCGCTACGATCAGAGACGTATCGTGCCATTTCACGAACCTTTCTTTCGTTGGCCTAACTGGAATGTGACGCGCCTGGCAGGGACGTCGATCTGGTCGGGTCGCTGCAGGGAAGGACGGCCGGACGCAATGCTCAAGTGAGTTAGTCGGGCGCTGAGCGAGCGGCGGAGCCGGGCATCGGATCGCAACACCCGCTGGTGCTCGCATCGGCGGTGTGGGGTGGCCCGGAACGATGGCAACTGTGTTCGAACCCGCAACCGCCGCTGTCCCCGGTGGAGCCAGGACAGCGGCAGCGGGTCCCTCGTGGCTGCTACGCGGCCGCTGAAGCCAGCTTGCCCTCGCGGGATCGGACCGGTGCGGGGACGTCACCCGAGATGATGGGTGAGGGCCTGAAGCCCTTGGCGACGAGCCACATGCCGAGCGAGAGTTCCCACACGGCGATGGGGAGCGCAAGGATCAGCCCCACCGGGGACACCTGGGCGACCAGGCCGAAGATTGTTGCGGTCACCGAGGCGAGGAGGAGGGGGGCGCCGATTAGTCCAACCGTCGGGATGAGTAACCATTCACGTCCTCCCATGGAGCATCCACCACCTGAGGCTCGCCATCGTGTAATCGTGGTATCGGGCGGAGCTGACCGTGAGGGCGGCTCGACATCTGCACTTCCCCCAGCAACGAGGCCAGACCGGGCTAGGACGAGCTCGTTGCGGCTAACGCCGTGTTGCGCGCCGAGAACGCGGAGCTGCGGGACCGCGTCGCTCACCTGGAAGCAGAGCTGGGCCGCAACTCGGAGAACTCCTCGAAGCCCCCATCGGCCGACC
>JBOGGR010000094.1:0-9067 GCA_050744025.1 Acidimicrobiales bacterium | reverse complement strand
GCTCGGACCGGCGCAGGCGGCGCTGCGGCGGCCGCTGGCTTCGTCCTCCAGGTCGTCGAGCCCCACCTGAACGGGCCCGGTGGCGAGGCCCCGATCATCGGCTACAGCGTGGCGGATGGCGAGCCGTTCGTCGTCTGCGGCCAGGGGCCGGCTCCCCGAGCCGCCAGTGCTGCCCACTTCCTCGACCTCGGGCTCGACGTCGTACCGGGGACCGGCCTCCTGCCTGCCTGCGTCCCGGGGGCCTTCGGCGCCTGGTGCGAGCTGCTGTCCCGCTACGGCACCCGCTCGTTGAGGGAGGTGCTGGGCGCGGCCATCGGCTACGCCGAGAGCGGCTACCCGCTCGTTCCCCGCATCGCCGAGACGGTGAGCGTGGTGGAGGACCTGTTCCGGGAGCACTGGCCCACCTCGGCGGCCGTCTACCTGCGCAACGGCGGCGTCCCGGCGGCCGGGGCCAGGTTCACCAACCCCGACCTGGCGGCCACCTACCAGAGGGTCCTCGCCGAGGCCGAGGCGGCCGGCGGCGATCGCGTGGCCCAGATCGAGTCCGCCCGGCGGAGCTTCTACGAGGGGTTCGTGGCCGAGGCCTTCGCCAGCTACTTCGCCACCGCCTCGGTGATGGACACGTCCGGGACCCCCCATGCCGGCCTGCTGGCCTACGAGGACCTGGCTGGCTTCCGGGTGAGCGTGGAGCCTCCCGTGACCTTCGACTACCGGGGCCTCACGGTCTGCAAGACGGGTCCCTGGGGCCAGGGGCCGGTGCTCTGCCAGCAGCTCGCCCTGCTGGCCGGCTTCGACCTGGACGACACCGACCCGTGCGGCGACGAGCTGGTCCACCTGGTGGTCGAATGCGCCAAGCTGGCCTTTGCCGACCGCGAGGCCTATTACGGGGATCCCGACGTGACCGACGTCCCCCTGGACGTGCTGCTGTCGCCCGCGTACAGCGACGAGCGCCGGCGGCTGGTCGGCGCCACAGCGTCGGCCGAGCTCAGGCCCGGCCAGGTGGGCAGCCGCCCGCCGGTGCTCGGCGGCCCTGCCCGCGTGCCGGGCCGCCCAGCTCCGGCATGGGGCGACCCCTCCGCGGCATCGGGCGACCCTTCCGCGGCATCGGGCCGCGTCCACGCGCCGGGGCGGCCGGTCCCCGCGACGGGGCGGCAGGTCCCGGCGACGGGGGGCCCGGCGGGAGCCCCGCCGGGTGCCGGGGAGCCGACCGTGTGGCCCACGGGGCAGACGGCGGGCGACACCTGCCACGTCGACGTGGTCGACCGGTGGGGCAACCTCGTCTCGGCCACCCCCAGCGGGGGGTGGCTGCAGAGCTCGCCGGTGATCCCGGGTCTCGGCTTCGGGCCCACGACCCGGGGCCAGATGTTCTGGCTCGTCGACGGACTGCCGAACTCCCTCGCAGGGGGCAAGCGGCCCAGGACCACCCTGACCCCGTCGTTGGCCCTCCGGGACGGCCGGCCCTACCTCGCCTTCGGGACGCCGGGCGGCGACTCGCAGGACCAGTGGGCGCTCTGCTTCCTCCTCCGCCACGTCCACCACGGCGCCAACCTGCAGGAGGCCATCGACGCCCCGACCTGGCACACCACCCACTTCCCGTCGTCGTTCTTCCCCCGGGTCGCGTTCCCCCGGCGTGTCCACGTCGAGGATCGCCTCGGGGCCGAGACGATCCGCCGGCTGCGGGAGCGGGGCCACGACGTCGTGGTCGAGGACGGGTGGTCGCTCGGCCGTGTGTCGGCGGCCGGGGCCCGGGACGACGGGATGCTGATCGCCGCCGCCAACCCGCGGGGCATGCAGGGCTACGCCGTCGGGCGGTGAGCGGGGGAGGAGGGGGCATGGTCGGACCGGGATCAGGATCGGGGCACGAGCTCAGGGAGGGCCGGCCCGTGCCCCTGAGGAGGCGCCGGCCCACGGCCCCGGGGACTCGCCGGCCCACCCCAGCGAAGAAGCGCCGGCCCACCCGCTCGAGGCGGTGGGCCCGGTGGAGGCCGTCTAGCAGCTCCACCACGACGGCTGGGTGGACCAGCGACCCGGCCAGGGGGGCGTCGAGGCCACCCGGGCGGCGTACCACGAGCTCCATGAGGCGGGACCCGATCCCCAGGGCCGACTGTCCTAGTGTCTGCATACCGCATACACGCGCTCTGCGGGATCGGACCGGCCGTGTCGCCCACGACCGGGACCACGCCAGCACAGGAGGGCCATCCATGAGCAAGGCGCTCGAGGGAGTCCGGGTCATCGACCTGACCCACGTCCAGTCCGGCCCGGTATGCACCCAGTTCCTGGCCTGGCTCGGGGCGGACGTCATCAAGGTCGAGCCGCCCGGACGGGGGGACGTGACGCGGGTCCAGCTCCGCGACGTCCCCGACGCCGACAGCCTGTACTTCACCATGCTCAACTCCAACAAGCGGAGCCTGACCCTCGACCTGAAGAGCGACCAGGGCCGGGAGATCTTCACCACCCTCCTTCGCGAGGCCGACGTCCTGGCCGAGAACTTCGCCCCCGGCGTGCTCGACCGCATGGGGTTCAGCTGGGAGCGGCTGCAGGAGATCAACCCCAGGCTCGTCTACGCCTCGATCAAGGGCTTCGGGCCGGGCAAGCTCGCCGATGCCAAGGCCTACGAGACCATCGCCCAGGCGATGGGCGGAGCCATGAGCACGACCGGCTTCGAGGACGGCCCCCCGACCAGCACCGGCGCCCAGATCGGCGACTCGGGCACATCCATCCACATGCTCGCGGCCATCCTGGCCGCCCTGTACCAGCGCACCCGCACCGGCCGGGGACAGCGGGTCGAGGTGGCCATGCGCCACTCGGTGCTCAACCTGTGCCGGGTCAAGCTCCGGGACCAGCAGAGGCTCGCCCACGGCCCCCTGCCGGAGTACCCCAACGGCTCATTCGGGTCCTTCGTGCCCCGGTCAGGGAACGCTTCAGGCGGCGGCCAGCCGGGAGCGGCCCTGCGCTGCTCTCCTGGCGGCCCCAACGACTACGTGTACGTGATCATCCAGCCCCAGGGTTGGGAGGCGCTGGCAGCCGCGATCGGGCGCCCCGACCTGGCCGGCCATCCCGACTACGCCACCCCCGAGGCCCGGCTGCCCCGCCTGGACGAGGTGTGGGGGATCGTGGAGGCCTGGACCAGGACCCTCACCAAGTGGGACGTCTTCGAGCGGCTCGAGGCCATCGGCGTCCCCTGCGGGCCCATCTTCGACACCCGGGACCTCATCGAGGACGAGACCCTGGCCGGGAACGGCATGATCGTCGAGGTCGACCACCCCGAGCGGGGCCCCTACCGCACCGTCGGCTCCCCCCTGCGCCTATCCGACTCGCCCGCCCACATCACCCGCTCCCCGCTCCTGGGCGAGCACAGCGCCGAAGTGCTCATGGAGCTCTGCGGGTGCACCTCCGAGCGGGTGGCCGAGCTGGCCAAGGACGGCGTGATCTAGGAGACGGCAGGCGGGCCGGTCACCCCGGGAGGCCCGCGGGGCGCCTGCCTAAGCTGGGCCGGGTGAGGGTGGCCGGCGCGGACGGCGGGGCTGGAGTGGGCGGGCGGCCCGTGGAGGTGGGCACGGAGCCTGCGCATCACGACCTCCATTTCGAAGAGGATTGGGACGAGGCGCTCCGGGACCCGAGCGTGGTGCTCGTCGCCTCGGGGACCCGGCCCGGGCGGCGGGGGAGCTGGGGATGAGGGTCGGCGACCCCGTGGCCCTCGGCGCCTCGTACCGGCGCTGCCGCCGGCTCAGCCGGGCCCACGCCACCACGTACCACTGGGCGGCATGGCTGCTGCCGCGGTCCAAGCGGCGCCATGTCCACGCCCTCTACGGGTTCTGCCGCTACGCCGACGACATCGTCGACGACCTGGGCCAGGCCCCCGTGGCCGTCCGCCAGGCCACCCTGGCCGGCCTCGGTGAGCGCTTCTTCGCCGGCGTGGCCCGGGGCCGCTCGGACGACGAGGTCCTGGCGGCGGTGGTCGACACGGTGTGCAGCCTCGGCATGGACCCGGAGTGCTTCCGACGGTTCCTCCGGGCCATGGCCGCCGACCTGACCGTGGCCTCCTACGAGTCCTTCGGCGACCTGCTCGCCTACATGGACGGGTCGGCTGCCGCCATCGGCGAGATGATGCTGCGGGTGCTGGACCCTCTCGCCCCTGAGGCCGCCGCGCCGGCGAGGGATCTCGGCATCGCCTTCCAGCTCACGAACTTCCTGCGCGACGTCGGGGAGGACCTGGAGCGGGGGCGGACCTACCTGCCGGAGGAGGACGTCCGGAGGTTCGGCGCCGGCGCCGCCCTGGCGGAGCGGAGGGTCACCCCGGAGTGGGCCGGCCTGATGCGTTTCGAGATCGGCCGGGCTCGGGCCTATTACGACTCGGCCCGGGCTGGGGTGGCCCTCCTGCCTCCTGCCTCGGCCCGTTGCGTCGCCGGAGCCCTGGGGCTGTACGCGGCCATCCTCGACCAGATCGAGGCCAACGGGTACGACGTGTTCTCCCGCCGGGCCCGGGTCCCGACATCGGCCAAGCTGGCCGTGGTCGCCGGGCTGTGGGGGCGGCGGCGGCCCGGTCCCGGGGCCCGGGGACGCCTCGCTCGGGCGGCACTGGCCCGGGGACGCCTCGCTCGGGCGGCGCTGGCCCGGGGACGCCTCGCTCAGGCGGCGCTGGCCCGGGGCCGGGGAGCGCCAGGAGCCGGGACGGCCCGCCGCCCCCGAGCCAGCGGGTCGGCGGCCGAGCCGCTCCACTCCCGCCCCCGGGCCGCCGCCATGGCCCGGACGCGGGCGGGGACGACCGGGAGCAGCATCCCGAACGGCTCCCCCCCGTACAGGTGGTGGAACCGGTGGGCGTCCTTCAGTCGCTCGAGGAGCTCGACCCGTGGCAGGCGCCCCAGGCGGGCGTGGATGTAGACGTCGTGGACGAAGCCGTACGCCATCCCGTACAGGGTCACGCCGGCGCCGACGTCCTGGAGGTGGCGCAGGGACGGCCGGCGGCCGGCCGCCATCGCCAGCACCGTGGCCGACGCGAAGATGACGGGAAAGGCGTCGTTGGCCTCCAGGGCGGCGGCCGGCGGCCGGTGGTGGCTGCGGTGGAGCCCCCACCCGATCCCGTGCATCACCCAGCGGTGGGCGGCGTAGGTCGCCGGCTCCATGGCGAGGAACGCCGCGACCGCTGTCAGTGGGCGGCGGCTCATGGCCCCCACGCTACCTCGGGCCGGATCGCTCCCACAGGGCCACGGCGAGCGTGACGAGGGCGAAGCCGTAGGCGAAGTCCTCGACGGGGATGCTGAGGGGGAACCGGACGCCGCTGCACCTCCGGGGGTCGTAGACGACGACGGGGTCGCCGAGCTTGGTGAGCCAGCCGTCCACCAGGACCTGGAAGGCGGCCACAATGGCCATGGTGACCCAGTACGCGGGCCGGCGGAACATGCCGGTGCGCCACCAGGCCGTTTCGGCCACCACCACCCCGCTTGCTGCCGCCGCGGCCGCGAGCGTGTACTCGCCGGTGAGCCGTCGCCAGCCTGCCCGGGGTGAGGTCTCGTTCGCGGTCGGCCCGGCGGTCGGCCCGGCGGTCGGGTTCGCGGTCGGGCCGGCGGTCGGGCCGGCGGTCACCCCGCTCGGTCCCCGGGTCGGTCCCCCGGGAGGAGGCGGCGGACCGCCTCCAGGGTGAGCAGGGCGCACGTGGGGACCACCACGAAGAACACGACCTCCTCCACCGGCAGGCGTCCCCGGAGGCACCATCCCGTGGTCGTGCGTGGGTTGAAGCTCCAGTGGCCCCGGCCGATCGCGACCACGTCCCAGGCGCCGAAGCCGACGATCCCTGGGAGGAGGGCTCGCGCCAGCCGCCGGGGCCGGCGCCACACCCGGGCGCCGAGCACCGTCTCGAGCGGGAGGGTGACAGCCGCGCAGGCGGCCATGAGGCCCAGGTACTGGTAGCGGTCGGCACGAGAGCCCATGCTGTGCCGAGCGTAGCCCCGTGAGCCCAGCCGGGCCCGGCTCCTCGGTAGCGTGCCGGGGGATGTTGGAGGTAGGGCGCCAGGCGCCACCGCCGGGCAGGACCGTGATCCGGGGGCGCCGGCGGACGGTGGCCGCCCCGGCCAGGGGGGCCGCCCCGGTTTCCCCGACCCGGGCGGCCACGCCGGCCGCCCCGGTTTCCCCGGCCCGGGCGGCCCTCCGCTGGCCGCCCGTCCGCTGGCCGGCCGAGGCCCTCCTGGCCGGGGTCCTGGCTCTGGCCGTCGCCCTCCCGCTGGCCACCTGGGGGCCCCCGGGGGTGGACCTGGCAGCCCACGCCTACCAGGTCCACGTATGGACGGCCCACGCCGGGCCGGGCATCCCCCTCTGGGACAACTACTGGTACGCCGGCGGCTACCACTGGCTCACGTACAGCGTGCTGTGGGCGCCGTTGGCGTCCGTGGCTGGGATCCTCCCCCTCGGGATCGCCTCGGTCGTGGTCGGGGCCCTCGCCTTCGGCGCCGTCGTCGGCCGGACATGGGGGCGGGACGCCCGATGGTCGAGCCGGGCGTTCGGCCTGGCCTGGCCGGCGATGGTGACGTCTGCCGCCTATCCGTTCCTCCTGGGGGCCGCCCTCGCCCTGCTCGGGCTGTGGGCGCTCGCCGCCTGGCGGTTCGCCGACGGCTGGGGCTCCTGGCGTTGCGGATCGGCGTGGTCCTTCTGCGTCTCGGCCCTCCTCGCCCTGGCGGCCAGCCCCCTGGCGTTCCTCGGCCTGGCCATGGTCGTGGCCGCGGCCGCCCTGGCCCGGGGTCGGCGATGGACGGCTGCGCGGAGGCCACTTGTGGTGCTCGCTGTCCTGGCCCTGGCCGCGGCCCTCCTCTCCCGGGCCTTCCCGGGGTACGGGCGGTACCCGTTCTGGGCGGCGGACCTGCTCGAGATCCTCGGGCTCTGCGCGGTGGGGGCGCTGCTCGCCTGGCGGGCCCCGAGAGCCCGGGCGCTGCTGGTCGGCTCAGTCGCCTACGCAGCCGTCTCCCTGGTCGCCTTCCTCGTGCCGTCCGAGGTGGGAGCCAACCTGGCTCGCCTGCGGTTCGCCGCGGTCCCTGTCGTGGCCCTGGCGGCGGGGCTGCGGGGCTGGCGTCCCCGAGGCGCCTGCGTAGCAGCGCTGGTGGCAGCCGGCCTGTGGGGCCTCCCGCCGACTGTCGTCGTCCTCGTCGGGGACGGGACGGCGGCGGGGGCCGGAGCCGCCTACTGGCAGCCGGCCGTGGCGTACCTGCACGCCCACCTCCTCCCCTCCTACCGGGTCGAGGCCGTGGACACCACCGGTCACTGGGCGGCCGACCACCTGGCCGGGGCCGGCATCCCGCTGGTGCGGGGCTGGTTCCGTCAGGACGACTTCCCTGCCGACGCCATCTTGTACAGGCACCAGCCGCTCTCCCCCGACGCCTACCTTGCCTGGCTCCGGGGGCTCGGGGTGGCCTACGTCGTCCGTACCGACGGTCCTCCCGACTTCAGCTCGGCGGCCGAGTCGCGCCTGCTCGCCGGCGGAGCCTCGGGGCTCCCGGTGGCGCTCCGGGTCCCCCACCTCACGATCTACGCCGTGCCCCACCCCCGACCCATCGTCACCGGTCCAGCCCCGGCCCAGGTCCTGTCCCTGCAGCGGACGGCGCTCGTCGTGCGGGTGACCGGCCCCGGGACCTACCACGTGGCGGTCCACTGGACCCCGTACTGGCGCCCGTCCTCCGGCTGCGTCACGCGTGCCACTGATGGGATGACGACCCTCGTCGCGCCCGGCCCGGAGGTGATCCGCCTCGGCTTCCACGTGAGCCCGGGCCGCCTGCTGGCGACGATCGTCGGCCGCCCCCCTCCCGACTGCTAGCGGCCGGTCCCCTCCGCCGCCTCCCGGCCGGTCCCCTCCGCCGCCTCCCGGCGGCCGGGCTGAGCTGCGCTGGCCTGCGTGGGTCTGCACCGGCCTGCGCCGCCCCGCCCGATCGCAGGAGGTCTGGGGCCTCCACGCCGGCCGGCGGTACGATCCCCCCGTGACGGCCGGGGCTGGCGACGAGGCGCCCGACCGGTCGGTGCCGGCTGGCGACGAGGCGCCCGACCGGTTCGTGCCCTTCGACGTCCCTGAGTTCTCCAGATGGCGGTCGGCCTCCGCCCAGGCGGTCGCCACCGCGCAACTCCTCGCTTCCGCAGGCAGGCACAGCGACGCCTGCTTCCACGCCGAGCAGGCCGCGCAGCTGGCCCTGAAGGGTCTGCTCCACGGGCTCGGGCTGGACGCCTGGGGCCACGACCTGGTCACGCTGGGGGGGCGGTGCGCCGCTGAGCTGGGTGGCTCCTGGCCGGCGGGGCTGGACAGGGCCCTGATGGAGCTGTCCCGCCACTACATCCCGACCCGCTACCCCGACGCCCACCCGGGGGGCACGCCGGCGGAGCACTACGGGACGGAGGACTCCGAGGCCGCTACCCACCAGGCGGGGACGGTCCTGGACGCGGTGGGCGGTGTCTGGGACGGGCTGACCGGGCCGGGGCCAGGCTGATGGAGGACGCCGGGGGGGCGGTGCTGCCTGGCGACCGGGCCCGCATCTGGGCTCGCCGGCGAGCCGAGAGGGAGGCGCTGCTGTCGCTCGGCCGGGAGCTCGGGCGGCGGCTGAGCCTCACCGGGATCCAGGCCGTGGTCGTGTTCGGCTCGGTGGCGAGGGGCGACTTCAACCTGTGGAGCGACGTGGACGTGCTCGTAGTGGCCGACGACCTCCCCGACCGCCTGCTGGAGCGACTCTCCCTCGTCAACGGCCTTGTCCCCGGGACCCAGGCCCTGGCCTGGACCCCGGCCGAGCTGGCCGCGAAGCTGCGCCGCGGGGATCCGATCGCGGTGGAGGCCTACCGGTGCGGCGTGGTCGTCCGGGGCGCCCTGCCCGACGTGGCTGGCGGCCGGGAACCCCTGCCCGGCGGCCGTAACCCCCTGCTCGAGGCGCCCGAGGGCCGGGTCATTGGGACCCGAGGCTACGGTGGACCCCCGATGGAGCCCCGCCCGTGATCCTCGAGCGCATCGAGTGCCCAGCCGACCTGAGGGCCCTGTCGTCCGCCGAGCTGGAGGCCCTGGCCGAGGAGATCCGGGCCTTCATCGTGGAGGCGGTGTCGCGCACCG
>JBOGGR010000093.1:0-4243 GCA_050744025.1 Acidimicrobiales bacterium | reverse complement strand
GGCAGGCCCACGCCCACGAGGGGAGGCGCCGCCTGCGACCTGGCGGGCCCTCCGCGAGCTGCTCGCCGCCTGGGGCCCCGGCCACCGGTCCCGCCTCGTCGCGGTGGGCGTCGTCTCCCTGTGCCAGACCCTGCCGGTCTCGGCCGGCACGGCCTGGTGGGCCTTCTACGCCGAGCACCAACGGCACTTCTCCTCCACCCGCGTGGCCCTCTACTTCCTCGCCGCTGCCGCGCTGGGGGTCATCGGCTACTACTCCTGCGGCCGGCTCATGGAGCGGGTGGGGCGCCGCCCGACCGCCACGCTCTACGTGGCCGCCACGATCGTCTTCGGGGTAGCCCTCTTCCAGGTCGGGGGGAAGCTGACCAGCCTCGTCGCGCTGGTCGGAGCCGTGTTCTTCGGCCTCGGCATCGGACCGGTGCTGTCGGCCTTCGCCGCCGAGCTGTTCCCGACCGGCATCCGGGCCCAGGCCGCGTCCTGGATCCGCAACTTCTTCGCCAGCACCGGGATGCTGGTGGGACCGGCTCTGGTGGGCGTCCTCGGGGCGTCGGGCGGGCTCATCGGGAGCATCGGCGACGCCGCCAGCGTCCTCGGCGTGGCCCTGGTGCCCAGCCTTTGGATCATCTGGCGCTTCCTCCCCGAGACCAGGGGGCGCACCCTCGAGGACCTGACCCCCCCGCCCGCACCGCTCCCGCCCCTCCCCGCCGGGGCCGCCAGCCGCCCCGGGGAGCCCTGATGGCGGTCGTGATCGGCGTCGATGCCGGGACGACCGGGGTGCGGGCCCTGGCCGTGGACGACGGGGGCACCCCCGTCGCCGGCTCCTACCGGGAGCTCGGCCAGCACTTCCCGAGGCCCGGCTGGGTGGAGCACGACCCGGCGGAGATCTGGGAGGCGGTCCGGGCCGCGCTGGCCGCGGTCGCCGCCGAGCTGGCCGAGCGAGACCTCGCGGTGGCCGCCATCGGGGTGGCCAACCAGCGGGAGACCGTCGTGGCCTGGGACCGCCGCTCGGGGCGACCCCTCCACCGGGCCATCGTCTGGCAGGACCGGCGCACTGCCGCCCGATGCCGCGAGCTGGAGGAGGCGGGCCACCTGCCCGTGGTCCGGGCGCGGACCGGGCTCGTCCTCGACCCGTACTTCTCGGCCACCAAGGCCGAGTGGCTGCTCACCGCCGGCGGCGTCGAGCCGGGTCCCGGCCTGGCCCTCTCCACCGTCGACGCCTGGGTCCTCTGGAACCTGACCGGCGGGGCGAGAGGCGGCACCTTCGCCACCGACCCGTCCAACGCCAGCCGCACCCTCCTCTACGACATCGTCGACCGGCGCTGGTCCGAGGAGCTGTGCGCCGTCTTCGGGATGCCCCCCGGGGCCCTGCCCGAGGTGCGCCCCTCCAGCGGGCGCCTCGGGGTCACGCCGCCCGGCGCGGCCGGGGCGCTGGGGGCGGGGATCCCGGTGAGCGGGCTGGCCGGGGACCAGGCCGCCGCCCTCTTCGGCCAGGCCTGCCTGCGCCCCGGCATGGCCAAGACGACGTACGGCACGGGCAGCTTCGTCCTCCTCAACGTCGGACCCGCTCCCCCGCCGCCGGCGGACGGCCTGCTCACCAGCGTCGCCTGGGACCTCTCCGGCGCCCGCTCCGCCGGGGCGCAGGCCGGGGACGACGATCCCGTCGCCTACGCGCTCGAGGGCTCGATCTTCTCCACCGGGTCGGCCGTCCAGTGGCTGCGGGACGGGCTCGGCATCATCGCCGAGGCGGCCGAGATCGGGCCCCTTGCGGCGTCGGTCCCGGGCAGCGAGGGGGTGGTCCTCGTGCCCGCCTTCACCGGCCTCGGCAGCCCGTGGTGGGACCCGTGGGCGAGGGGGGCCGTGGTGGGGCTGACCCGAGGGGTGGGCCGCGCCCACCTGGCCCGGGCCGCGCTCGAGGCCATGGCCCACCAGACCCGCGACGTGATGGAGGCCATGGCCTCGGCCTGGGGCGCCCCCGTCGAGTGCCTGCGCGTGGACGGCGGGGCCTCGGTCGTGGACCTGCTCCTCCAGATCCAGGCCGACCAGCTCGGCCTCCCCGTCGCACGTCCCCGGGTGACCGAGACCACGGCCCTCGGGGCCGCCCTCCTGGCCGGCCTGGCCGAGGGCGTGTGGGGATCGCTCGACGAAGTGGCCGCCACGTGGGCGCTGGACGCGGAGCTCGCCCCGTCCGCCACGAGGTCCGGCGCTGACGCCCGCCATGGCGCCTGGCGCCTGGCGCTGGACCGCTCACGGCGGTGGGCCGCCGGCGAGCGGTAGCGCCCCTTGTCCTCGTGGCGCCCTTGACCCCCCTCTCACGGGACTCGTAGCGTGACCTCGATGCCGACCCCCGCCCGCCACCTGACGGAGCGGGGCGCCGAGCGCCGGAGCCAGCTGGTCGACCATGCCGCCCGCCGCTTCGCCGAGCACGGCTACCACCCGACGTCGGTGGCCGAGATCGTGGGCGGCCTCGGGGTGGGCAAGGGCGTCTTCTACTGGTACTTCTCCTCCAAGGAGGAGCTGTTCTGCGAGATCCTGCGCGAGGCCCAGCACGACCTCCGCCGCCGCCAGCAGCACGCCATCGGGGACGAGCCCGACCCGGTCCGGCGCATCGAGCTCGGCATGCGGGCCTCGCTCGCCTGGCTGGCCGGGCACCGCCACCTGTCCACGCTGTTCTCCTTCGCCCGCAGCGAGGAGCGCTTCGCGCCCGTCGTGCGCCAGGGCGACGACGTTGCCGTGGCCGACGCGATGCGCCACGTGAAGGAGGGGATCGTCGCCGGCCGCATCCGGGACGCCGACCCGCTGGCCCTCACCCACGCCATCATCGGGGTCACCCAGCACCTGGCCAGGGTCATGGTGCTGGACGCGGGCGACCGCCACGAGGACGTGGCCGACGCCGCAGTCGCCTTCTGCCTGGGCGGCCTGCTGGCGCCGCCCTCTCTGCCCGGGGCCGGGTCCAGGGGAGGCGAGGGTGGGCGCGGGACCGGGGCGGGACGGACGCTGTTTCGCGACTAGAGCTTGGGGAGCGCCCGCCGGAGGTTCCGCACGGCTTGGGCGATGCGCTGCTCGTTCTCGACCAGTGCGAAGCGGACGTGACCGTCGCCGCCGGGGCCGAAGCCGATCCCCGGGGACGTGGCCACCTTGGCCTCGGCCACCAGGAACTTGGCGAAGTCGAGCGAGCCCATCTCCCGGTACGGCTCGGGGACGGGGGCCCACACGAACATCGTCCCCTTGGGCCGGGCGACGTCCCAGCCGATGCGGGCCAGGCCGTCGCAGAGGGCGTCCCGGCGGCCCTGGTAGATCTGGTTGACGACCTTCGGGTAGTCGCTCGCCTCGTTCATGGCCACGATGGCTGCGATCTGGATGGGCTGGAACGTGCCGTAGTCGAGGTAGCTCTTGAGCTTGGCCAGCGCGGCCACGATCTCCGGGTTCCCGACGAGGAACGCCACCCGCCAGCCGGCCATCGAGAACGACTTCGTCAGCGTGTACAGCTCCACGGCGACGTCCTTTCCCCCTGGCACCTCCAGGATGGACGGCGGGACGTAGCCGTCGAAGGCCGTGTCGGAGTAAGCGAAGTCGTGGACGAGCACGACGTCGCGCTCCCGGGCGAAGTCGACGAGGCGGCGCATCCAGGCCAGGTCGACGCAGGTGGTCGTCGGGTTGTGGGGGAAGGACAGGACGATGACGCGGGGCTTGGGCCACGTCGACTCCCACGCCTCCACCAGGTCGGCGAAGAAGGCCTCGCCGGCGCCGGCGGCCGCTAGGCCCGTGGCGTCGCCCACCAGGCGGACCTGGCGCACGTCGGCCCCGGCGAACAGGGGCGCGTATACGTGTATGGGGTAGGAGGGGGACGGCACCAGGGCCGTGTCGCCCGGCCCGAGGAGCACCCACATGAGGTGGGAGAGGCCCTCCTTGGCCCCGATGGTGGTGACGACCTCGAGCTCGGGGTCGAGCTCCACGCCGAACCGGCGCCGGTACAGGCCGGCCACCGCGGCCCTCAGCTTGGGGATCCCGATGCTGGAGGAGTACCGGTGGTTGCGGGGGTTGCGGGCGGCCTCGCCCAGCTTCTCCACGGCCACCTCGGGCGAAGGGATGTCGGGGTTGCCGAAGCCGAGGTCGACCACGTCCTCGCCGGCCCGCCGCGCCTCGGCCTTCAGCTGGTTGATGATCGCGAAGACATAGGGAGGAAGGCCGTTGATGCGGCGGAGCTCCATCCGCCGATCCTACGCGGCCGGCCCCGGCGGGTGGGGCC
>JBOGGR010000092.1:0-12287 GCA_050744025.1 Acidimicrobiales bacterium | reverse complement strand
CATAGACGACCGTGCGCTGAGGTCCCGAGGTCTCACCCGGGACATCGACCAGGATCAAGCGACCGACCCGCTGAGCGGGCACCGGGAGCTTGCCCTCCTGGAACCACCGGTAGGCGGTGAATTTGCTTACCCCCACCTTCGCCGCCCACTCCGAGAGGTTCACATCCGCATACTAGTGTAGTATCTCGCATTTGACTTGCTGGTTGTGGTAGCATGCTGTATGAACCATGCGGCGGCTGCTCTTGACCTGGCGGAGGGCCAGCGACTCATCCTGGAGACATTGGCCAAGTCGAAGACGGCGCCCCACCGCGATGTGGTGCGGGCAGAGGCGTTGCTGTTGGCCGCTGATGGGATGGCAAACACCGGGATAGCCTCGCAAGTGGGAGTATCGACAATGACGGTACGAGCCTGGCGGGAGCGGTTCACCACGGAGGGTTTGGCCAAGTTTGGCAAGGTGCACGAGGGGCGTGGGCGTAAGCCGTCGATCTCGGCGAAGAAGGTGGAGGCGATCGTGCATGCGACCTTGCACGAGAAGCCGCTGGGAGAGACGCATTGGAGCTGCCGGAGCATGGGAAGAGCCCAGAGCGTAAGCCCAGCGACCGTGCAGCGGATCTGGTCAGCGCGCGGCCTGCAGCCGCATCGGGTGGAGACGTTCAAGCTGTCGAACGACAAACGGTTCGAGGAGAAGCTCATCGACGTGGTGGGCCTGTACCTGAACCCGCCGGAGAAGGCAGTGGTGCTCTGCATGGACGAGAAGAGCCAGATACAGGCGTTGGACCGCACTCAGCCCACCCTGCCGATGAAGAAGGGCCGGGCCGGCACCATGACCCACGACTACAAGCGCAACGGCACGACGACGCTGTTCGCCGCGCTGAACGTGCTCACCGGCACCGTCATCGGCCAGTGCATGCCCAAGCACCGGAACACAGAGTTCTTGAAGTTCCTGCGCCTCATCAACAAAGAGGTCCCCAAGGGATTGCAGGTCCACCTGATTCTCGACAACTACGGCAAGCACAAGCATCCCAACGTGACGGCGTGGCTGGCCAAGCATCCCCGCTTCCACCTGCACTTCATTCCCACCTCCAGCTCCTGGCTCAACATGGTCGAGCGCTGGTTCGGCAAACTTACCGACAAAGCGATCCGCCGCGGTGTGTTCCACTCGGTCCCCGACCTCATCGTTGCCATCGAGACCTACCTCAACGCCAACAACAACGACCCGAAGCCATTCGTGTGGACCGCGACCGCCGACGAGATCCTGGAGAAGGTGCGCCGCGGCCGGGTGGCCCTCAAGGAACCGGCAAGCTAAAACTGAGACACTACACTAGCACATACGTTCTGCCACTGGCTACTACTCAAAGGGGAACGGCTGGGATTCCGGCGCCGGCCGGTGCGCGTGGAACCGGGGCTGTACGTGTGCGGGGACCATCGGGACACCTCGTCGCTCCAGGGGGCCGTGGTCTCCGGCCGGCGCGCGGCCCAGGCCGTGCTGGCCGACCTCGGCGCGTGGCCTCCCGGCGCAGGTGCCGCCGCTCCCTCGGCTGCCGGCGGCCCCGGCGGGCGGGGGGGAGGACCACGCGGGCGAGGACCGCCATCGTGGTCTTCAGCCGGGACCTGCGGGTGCACGACCATCGGGCCCTGGCCGAGGCCCACCGGCCGGCCGAGGCGGGTGGTCCCCCTGTTCGTGCTCGACCCCGCCATCCTCGGGGGCTCATCCGCCTCACCCAACCGGGTCCGGTTCCTCCTAGACGCCCTGGCCGACCTCCGGGCGTCGTTGCGGCGCCGGGGCGCCGACCTGGTCGTGCGGGCCGGCGACCCGGTGGCCTGCACCATGGCGCTGGCGAGGGAAGTGGGGGCCGAGGCGGTGCTGGTGAGCGCGGACGTGAGCGGCTACGCCCGGGGCCGCCAGGCCCGACTGGCCGCGGGGTGCGGGGAGCACCGTCTACATTTCGCCGCCCGGCCCGGGGTGACGGTGGCGGAGCCCGAGGCCCCGGTGCCGGGCGGAGGCGACCACTGCCGGGTCTTCGGCCCCTACTGGCGGGCCTGGCGCCGAAGCGAGTGGCGCTCCTTGGCCCCCACGCCCCGCCGCCTCCGCCTGCCCGAGGGGCTGGATCCCGGGCCGGTGCCCGAGGCCGGCGACCTGGTGAAGGGCGAGCCCTCCCCCGCGCTGCCCCCGGCGGCGAGGCGGCCGGCCGGGCCCGGATGGGGACCTGGGTGCGCTCCTCCCTGGAGCTACCAGGGCCACCACGACGACCTGGCCGGGGACGCCACCTCCCGGCTCAGCCCGTACCTGCACCTCGGCTGTGTCTCCGCCGTGGAAGTGGCCCGCTCGGTAGCGGACCTCCCGGGGGCGGAGCCGTTTGTGCGCCAGCTCTGCTGGCGGGACTTCCACCAGCGGGTGACGGCCGCCTTCCCGGCCATCGCCACCGCCGACTACCGCCCCCGGGGCGACGACTGGCGGGACGACCCGGGGGCGGCCGCCGCCTGGAGGGTAAGGCCGCACGGGCTACCCGATCGTCGACGCCGGCATGCGCCAGTTGGCCCGGGAGGGGTGGGTGCACAAACGGGCCCGGCTCATCGTGGCCCTGGCCCCCTTCTCACCAAGGACCTGTACCTGGACTGGCGGATCGGGGCCGCCCACTTCCTCGACCGGCTCTGCGACGGGGACATAGCGAACAACTCGGCAACTGGCAGCGGGTGGCGGGGACGGGGAACGACACCCGCCCCGACCGGGTGCTCAACCCTCTCCGCCAGGCCGCTCGCTTCGATCCCGACGGGGACTACGTGCGCCGCCACGTCCCCGAGCTGGCCGGCGTCGACGGCGCGGCCGTCCACGAGCCGTGGAAGCTTCCCGGCGGCCGGCGCCGTTCCCTCGACTACCCCGAGCCCATCGTGGACCACGCCGAGGCCGCCACCCTCAGGCGGAGCAGGCGGCCGGCCTCGATCTCCCCCACCGTTGCCAGCACGCGTCGAGGGCCTGCACCGGCAGTGGACGCTAAGCTCTGCATCGTGCCGAGATTAGTCTGTAAAGGTACTTCAAACCGTTGAGGTCGGCCGGGGCCGCGCCCCTGGCGGCGGAGGCGCTGCGGTGGGGGGCCGGAGCCTTCCTCCTGTCTCGGCTGGGACGCCCGCCCGGACGCCCACCGTCGCCCACCGGCCGGCCTGCCGGCCCTCTGGCGATGGCGGTCGTCGTCCCGGCGCGCAACGAGGCGGCGGCGCTGCCGGTGCTGCTCCGGTCCCTCGGGGCCCAGACCTCGCCGCCGGCCGAGCTGGTCGTCGTCGACGACGCCTCCGAGGACGCCACGGCCGCCGTTGCCCGCGGCTTGGGCGCATCGGTCGTCGCCGCCCCGCCCCTCCCACCCGGGTGGACGGGCAAGGGTTGGGCCTGCCGGCGCTTGCGCAGTCCAGGTGGAGTGGATGCTCTCCCGGGTGGCCGCCTTCGGGCCGGGAACGGGGTTGGCCTACCCGCTGCCCCTTGCCACCTTCCTCGCCTGCTTCGCCCGCTCGCTGGCCCTGCTGGCCGGACCGGGGCGGGCCGGGTGGAAGGGCAGGAGCGTGCCCGTGGGCCGGGGCCGGCGACCCTGATGAGCACCGGCGCCAGGCGGGTCATCGCCCAGGTGGCCCGGCCATGAGGGTGGTGGTGATCGGAGCCGGCCTCGGTGGCCTGTCGGCCGCCTGCCACCTGGCCGGGGCCGGCCACGAGGTGGTGGTCCTGGAGCGGGATCGACGCCCGGGGGGAAGGGCCGGGCTGGTGGAGCGGGGCGGCTACCGGATCGACAACGGCCCCGTGGTCCTCACCATGGCCGGAATCCTGGCCGGGGTCTTCGCCGCCGCGGGCGCCTCGATGGACGACCACCTGAAGCTCCGGCGCCTGGATCCCATGTACCGGGCCTGCTTCGCCGCCGGCGGGGACCCCTTCGGGGGGGGCGTCCTGCGAGTCCGGCCTGGCCGGGAGGCCATGACCGAGGAGATCGCGCAGACCTGCGGGCCGGCCGATGCTGCCGCGTACGGCCGGTTCTGCGACTGGCTCGGCCGCCTGTACCGGGTGGAGATGGCCCACTTCATCGACCGCAACTACGACTCCCCGCTGGACCTGCTCCGCCCCCCGGGGCCCCTCCTCGCCCTGGCCCGCCTGGGAGGGCTCCGGCGGCTCTCGGGAGTCGTGGACGACCACTTCGGCGATCCCCGGCTGCGCAAGCTCTTCTCCTTCCAGGCACTCTACGCCGGCCTCTCGCCGCTCCAGGCCCTGGCCCTCTACGGGGTCATCACGTACATGGACACCGTCGAGGGGGTGTGGTTCCCCGACGGCGGCATCCACGCCGTGGCCGTGGGCCTGGCCGAGGCGGCCGCCCGAGCTGGGGCCGAGCTGTGCTACGGGGCCGAGGTCGAGGCCATCCGGCGCCGCCGCGGGACCGGCGGGGCGGTGACCGGCGTGGCCCTGGCCGGCGGCGAGGTGGTCCCGGCCGAGGTGGTGGTGGCCAACCCCGACCTGCCAGCCGTCTACCGCCAACTGCTCCCGGACCTGTCCCCTCCCTGGCAGGCTCGCCGAGGCCGGTACTCGCCGTCGTGTGTGGTGTGGCTGGCCGGCGGTCCGATGGAGGTGGGCACGGAGGTTGCCCATCACAATCTCCATTTCGCCCAGGAATGGGAGGGAGCCTTCACCGAGCTGCTGGAGGGGGGAACCCGCATGACCGACCCCTCGCTGCTGGTCACCGTGCCCACGGTGACCGACCCGACCCTCGCCCCGCCCGGACGGCACTGCCTGTACGTCCTGGAGCCGGTGCCGAACCTGGACGGGCGGGTCGACTGGGGAGCCGAGCGGGAGAGGGCCCGGGCCGACCTGGCCCGGCGGGTGGCCGGCTTCGGCTACCTGGGCCCGGTCGGGGCCGGGGCTCTCGAGGTGGAGGAGCTCACCGATCCGGTGGACTGGGGTCGCCAGGGCCTGGAGCGAGGCACCCCGTTCTCCCTGTCCCACCGCTTCTTCCAGAGCGGGCCCTTCCGCCCCGACAACGTGGACGCCCGGGTCCCCGGCCTGGTGCTGGTGGGGTCCGGGACCAGGCCCGGGGTGGGGGTGCCCATGGTGCTGCTGTCGGGGCGGCTGGCCGCCGAGCGGGTCCGGCAGTGGGCCGGCGGGAGCTGGACCAGGCCGGGCCGGCGGGTCCGGGGACGCAATCCGAGGGGGACGGGCCGGCGGCGGTAGGGGAGGTGAGGACCGGCCCCCGCTCGCCGCGGTGGTCCGAGACGGGCACCGGCTTGGGCGAGTCGCCCGATACCGGCCCCTCCCGGCCGGGGCCGGTGACGACGAGCTGGCGCACCGTCCCCGGGTAGGCGGACAGGCTGGCCTCCTCGTCGACCACCTTCGGGTGCCGGTAGGCACCGTCGCGATCGAGGGCCACGGGCTTCCAGGCCGAGGCCGGCAGGGAAGCGATGTGGCGCCGTAGGCCGGCTGAGCGCATGCGCAGGGTGATGAAGTGGACGCCCCTGTCGAGCTTGCCCAGGACCTCTTGGGTGGTGACCTTCTGGTCCATGACGAGCAGTCCGGGCCAGTGGCCGGTGAGGGGCCGCCGGTGCTCGGCGAAGACGAGCACCTCGCCTGCCTGGGTGGCGGGAGGCCGAGCGCGTGGAGGCGCTGGCCACCTTCGGCGCCCGGCGCTGGCCCCTATGGCCGCTCCCGTCAACGGCCTGGTCGCTCGTAGGCCGGATTGCGGTACGTGACGCCCTCTACGTGGCCCTGACGGCATCGCTCGACGCGACCCTGGTCACTACCGACGGGCGCCTCCGGAGAGCGGCATCGGGGGTCGTGGCAGTGGCCGAGCCCAATGATTGAGAGGGCGTCCAGGTATGTGGTGGATCGCCTTCTGGACGCGATCCCTGGTCTGAATCCCAGCGTGATACCATCTTGGGATGAGCAGGCAGCTTACGGTAAGGCTCGCAGAGGATCTCGTTGAGTTCATCGACCAGCGCGTGGAGCACGGGCAGGCCAGCAGCAGGGCAGCTGTCGTCGCCGCGGCGGTAGATCGGGAGCGCCGGCGTGAGATGGCCGAGCGGGACGCTGCGATCCTGGCCCGAGCCGGCAACGATGACGATCTCGACGACCTGGCGGCCTTCGCCTCCCAGACCCCCCTGGATGATCTGGCCTGATGCGGCCCATCCACCTAGCGCAGCTGGACAAGACCCGGCCGGTGCTCGTGCTTACCCGAGCGGTGGTCCGGCCTCACTTGACTCGAGTGACGGTTGCTCCCATCACCACCACCGCCCGCGGGCTGTCGACGGAGGTGCCGGTCGGCCGGGCCAACGGGCTCGATCGGCGCAGCGTAGTCAGCTGCGACAACATCCTCACCGTGCCCACCTCGACCCTGGGGCGCCACATCGGCTACCTGATGCCTGCCCAGGAGGGGAAGCTCGCCCAAGCGATCCGGGTCGCGTTCGATCTCGTCTGACGTGACCGCAAGCGGATCCTCGAGCGCGATAGCCTTCGGGTCGGTTCAAGAGCCTGGGCCTGGCGACGCGAACACGTAGCACAGACGTGCTACGCTGGGCTCCATGGCTACGACAACCGTACGACTGGGCCCAGACGAAGAGCGGGCGTTGGACGAGCTGGCCGAGATTCACGGTGGCCGGTCGAACGCCCTCCGGGAGGGTCTGAGGTTGCTGGCTGCAACGACCCGGCAGCAGGCCGCGCTGGCCGAGTTGCTGCGCGAGTGGGAGGTGGAGGCCGGGCCTGTCGATGAGGAGGCCGTGGCGGCTATGGCGACGCGCTACGGCCTGTGATTCTCGACGCCGGCTTCCTTGTCTCGGTCGATCGGGGAGAGCACGCCGCCCAGGCGTTCCTCACCGCCGCTCTGCGCCAGGACGTACCGCTGAACGCAACCCATCCGGTGGTCGCCCAGGTCTGTCGCAACGGCGCCCGTCAGGCCCGTCTGGCCAAGTTCCTCGGCGGCATCGCCGTCCACCCCTTCGACAATGGCCGGGAGGTCGGCACGATCTTGTCTCGCTCCGGCACGGCCGATGTCGTTGATGCCCATTTGGTGAGCATCGCTATCAGGCTCTCAGAGCCGATCCTGACCGCGGACGTCGAGGACCGGGACCTCGATGCGCTCGTGACGTCGCTCCCTGATCGCCGGCCCCGGGTGCTCGGCTGGCCGTGACACAGGTTGAGGATGGCCTGTCGGGACGGTGCGTGGCCAGATCCACGGACGGGCCTCCTCCACCGGCCTCATTCCATTCCGGGGATGCCGTGAAGACATCCTGGTTGGTTGGTTGGTTGGTTGGTGGTGGGAGAGCGATGGCGATGCGGTCGTTGGTGGTCCTGCGTCGTCGTTATTCGAACCCGGGCGAGCTGCGGGAGCGGCTCACGGCGCTGGTCATGGCCGCTACGGGTATCCCCAGGTCCGGTGACATACCCGCTTTTTACGATGTCAGCCGCTGGCAACGACTGCCGGCGGCCAGGTGTTGGGCCACCTCGGCCATGTTCCACTCGCTGCACGGCGTCAGAGCTCCTGGGGAGCTCCTGTGGTCGGAACGCTCTATATCTTCCACGACGAGCGCACGGGAGCCAGGACCGACAGGTCGACTAGAGGAGCCGGGCCACGGTTCGTGGCCGAGAGGCGCCGCCGTGGCTCAGTGGTCGAGCTGGCGGAGGCGCTCGGCGAGGAAGTCCCGCTCGACGGTGTTCTCGCTGAGCAGCAGCGCCTCTTGGTAGGCGACGCGCGCTTCGTCGTCGCGCCCGAGGCGGCGGAGGAAGTCGGCTCGGGACGCGGCCAGGTAGCTGTATGCGGCGAGGATCGGCTCGGTGGTCAAGGCGTCGAGGGCGGCGAGGCCGGCTTGGGGGCCCCGGGCGAGCCCGACCGCCACGGCCCGGTTGAGGGCGACCACAGGGGAGGGCCATATCTGGACCAGCAGGTCGTAGAGGCCGACGATCTCGGCCCAGTCGGTGGTTTCCCATGACGGGGCCTGGGCGTGCACGGCGGCGACGGCTGCCATCAAGGCGAAACGCCCGGGCGGCCGTCGGCACAGCGCCTCGCGCACCAGGGATATGCCCTCGGCGATCTGGCCGTGGTCCCAGGCACGGCGGTCTTGGTCGGCCAGCAGCACCAAGCGCCCGTCGTCGTCGACGCGGGCAGGGCGGCGGGCGTCGGTGAGCAGGATGAGGGCGAGCAGGCCGGTGACGTCGGCGTCGTCGGCCAGCAGCAGGCGCAGCATGCGGGCCAGGTCCACCGCCCGCTCGACCAGGTCGCGTCGGACCAGGTCCGAGCCGGCGGGCGCGGTGTGGCCGGTGGTGAACAGCAGGTGGACCACCGTGAGCACGGCGTCGATGCGGGCGGGGAGCTGGTCGAGCGAGGGCACCTCGTAGGGGATGCGGGCGGCGGCGATCTTCTTCTTCGCCCGGGTGATCCGCGCCGCCATGGTCCCCTCGGGGACCAGGAAGGCCCGGGCCACCTCGGCGGTCGTCAGGCCGCACAGGAGGCGCAGGGTGAGCGCCACTTGTGCCTCGGGGGGGAGCGCGGGGTGGCAGCAAGTGAAGATCAGCCGTAGCCGGTCGTCGGGCACCTCGGGCAGGTCCCTTTCGACCGCAGACTCGATGGCGTCGGCCTCCGTAGCGGTCGGCTCCACCAGGAGCGGCAGGATGCGGTCCTGGGTGGAGCGGCGACGCAGCTGATCGAGGGCGCGTCGTCGGGCCACCGTTGTCAGCCACGCTCCGGGCTTGTCCGGCACGCCGGTCCTTGGCCAGGAGTCGAGGGCCTTGGCATAGGCGTCTTGTACGCACTCCTCGGCCAGGTCGATGTCGCGGGTGACCCGCACCGTGGCCGCCAGGACGAAGCCCCACTCGTGGCGGTGCGCATCGGCGACCGCCGCCTCGGCCGACACGGTGCTCGAGGCGCCGTCCCGGCTCAATCGAAGTTCCGGATGGGGCGGACCTCGACACCGCCGAACGGGGCGGGCACCTGCCTGGCCATCTCCATCGCCTCGTCGAGGTCGTCCGCCTCGATCAGGTAGTAGCCGCCGAGGGCCTCCTTGGTCTCGGCGAACGGCCCGTCAGTGACCGTAAAGCCGCCCGAGGCGTCCCCGCGCAGCGAGGTTGCCGTGGCCGTCGGCTGCAGGGCGTTGCCACCTCGGATGGCCGCCGCGTTGCGCTGACCGAACTGGCGGTGCCCGGCCATGATCGTCTCGAACGTGTCGGGCTCGACGTTGTCCCAGGCGACCTCGTTCTCGTAGATGAGGATTAGGTACTCAGCCATTCACGTGCTCCTTCGTGCGGGACCCCGGTCCGGTCCGGGTCCGCTCATCCGACGAGCGGGAAGCACCCAGATCGACAACTCCTCGACCGAGATTCTGCCCGCTCTCAGCCGCACAGCGGGCGCCTGTCCAGTACCGGAAAGTCCGCACGTGCCGGGCGCGAGTCCCGGATCGCCGAGCTGGCGACCCGGGGCTGGCTCCGGTAGTGGTGGCGGCGGCGCACTCAGGCGTTGTCGACGGTTTCGCCGATCTCGACGCCGCCCCCCTGGGACAGTCCCGGGCACCCCTTGGCCACCTCGACGGCGCTCACGAGGTTGTCTGCGGCGATCACGACATAGCCAGACAGGACGGTCTCCCCGCTGGCGTTGCCAAGGGCGCGGGCGTGGCCGACCCGGTGCCCGAAGTCGGTCACGGTGCCGCCGAGCTGCTGGAACCACTGGCCCCACGCGGCCTCCTCCTCGGGGGCGGCGGTGCGGCCCGACTGGCTGCGGAACGTCAGTACGTAGTTGGGCATTGAAGTCTCCTTCGAGCGGCCGGCTCCTTGCCGGCTCGTCTGCTCCGACGTCCGGCGCCGACGCGGATCGACACCGCCAGCCGAGCTCTTCGGCTGACGACCGCCTTTCCACCCCGAAGCCCTCCACCAGCTCACAGGCGCCGGCAGACCGACCCCGACGAACGCCGTGCGCTCGACCAGCCTGCGCGACGGCGACCTCGCACAGGCGGTCGGCTGGTACGCCACTCGCGACCGGATCGACCCCGCCGTCGACCGCGACTGGCAGCTGCCAGGTCGCCGTCGAGGGGTGGGTGGCCGACACCGCCACCGGCGTCGGCACCGCCCTGCTGGCGTGGCAGAGGACCAACGTCGCCGAGCTCCACGACCCGGGCCCGGGCCCGGATGGCCGCCACCGGCCGGCTCACCGGCCCCGAGCTCGGCAACGACGGTGTCGCCTGTCGGGCCGGGGACCGGGTCGTCCCCCCGGCCGGCGAGTGCGGCCGGTTGGGTGGCGTCGTTGGACGCTGCGGCCCCAGCGACGCGGGCGGGGTGGCTGTCGGCCGGCCGGAGGTTCCTGCGCTTGGCGGAGAAGGTCTATGCCGCGATGGTTGCCAGCGGGACCGTCTGGCCCCGGGCCACGGTAGCGAAGACCATGCTGCGAATGACCCGTGCTGCTGGCCAGCCGCCGTACCTTGGGCTCGAAAGGGCGTCTGGTGATCACTACCGCCTTGCCACCCCGGGACCGGGTCCCGAGAGTTTCGCGGTACGATACCGTGGTGTCAGAACCTGACCTGTGGATCGAGCCGACGGCTCGACGTCATGGGGTAGGCGACGAGGACATACGACACGCGCTCATGCACCCGGCCTACCTGGGAGGCGACCCCGATGCAATCGACTCCGACACTCCAATGACGCTGATCCTGGGCTCCGACCGCGCGGGGAACCGACTGGAGTTGGCGGCCCTCATCGCAGACGACGGCACGACGGTCGTGGTGCATGCCATGCCAATGCGACCGAGGTATGCCCACCTGTGGCCACGAAAACGGAGGCCCCGAAGATGACCACGAACCGCCCGCCCCTCACGATCGCCGGCCGCCCCATCACTGATGAAGTGGTCGAGAAGGCAGCCGGGAAAGCTGAGGCCGGCTTCGACCCAGAGCGGCTTGTCCGCAGGCCTGGCGGCCGTCCCTTGCTGGGATCGGCACCGGCCGGGAACATCTCGGTCCGGTTCCCACCTGACCTACGTCAGCAACTTCAGGCGCACGCCCGAGCCGAGCACGTGGCGGAAGCAGAGGTCATTCGCCGTGCCGTGCACGACTACCTCGACCGGACCCGGGCCAGCTGAGTCCGGACGTTCCCAGCCCCTCCGGCTCACTGGCCGGCGGCGTCGGCGTTCGTCGTCTCGTCGCATGTGAGGCGCATCACGTCCTGGTCGAGCACCAGCCGGTCCGCACGCGGCCCGGGTCAGTTGTTCACAGCGTTGGCGAGGGGCTCCGCGGGCAACGACGGGGTCGCTATGCCTCGGGCCAGCGCCCGGCCCGGTAGGCCTCGATCTCGGCGTCTGGGAGCGCCCGGGTGGAGTTGTTCATGCGGACGTAGAAGACTTGCTCGGCCTTGCTGGTCCTGGCTCACACCGGGCCCGGGGCGTCGGCGACGTCGACGCGGCATATCTCGTGGCCGTCGCGGGCGGCAATGCGCGCCCGAGTCCCCGTGACCGGGGTGTGGCCGAGGGCGTTGATGAGGGCAACTCGATCGTTGACGACGACCTCTTCGCCCGGGCCCGGGCGTTGCTCGACGAGCAAGCCACGCTGGTCGAGAACCGGGCATCGAACACGTCGGAGTACCTCCTGACCGGCATGCTCCGGTGCCGGGCGCGCGGCGGCGCTCACTTCTCTACCGCTACTACGCCTGCCGGAACCGGCAAACCAAGGGCACCTACGGTTGCCGGAGCAAGCGCGTCCCCGCCGAAGACCTGGAGTCCGCTGTCATCGACGACCTCATCGGCACCCTGTCCCGATCGGACCTCTTCGAGCAAGCCATCGCCGCCGCGATCGCAGATGTCGCGGACAACCGTCCCTGCCTCGAAGCCGAGCTGGCCAGCACCGACACCCAGCTACGCGAGGCCGAGGCGGGGCTCAACCACTACCTGCGAGCGTTCGAGACCGGCGAGATGCCCGCAGCCGTCTGCTCGCCCCGGGTGGCCGAGCTCCGCCGACGCCGCGACGAGCTGGCCGCCCATCGCAAGGAGCTGGCCCGCCAGCTCGAGGCAGCCAGCCCGCAGCCCCCGACCTCCGAGCAGCTCCGGACTCTTCGCGCCCAGATCCACCGAGTCATCGAGGCCGCAACCCCGAGGCCGTCAAGCAGCTGCTGCGGGAGCTGATCGACGGGGTCGAGATCACGCCCGACCGCCAGGCGTACCCGTACTTTCTGGGTGCCGGTGGGCCGCGAGACCAGCTCGCCGGGCGGCGAACCCGCCCCGAACGCGCCACCGGTGCCCACCTATCAGGGGGACACCGGTTGGCTTTCCATGACAAATCGTCGGGTGGTGGTGGTGGAGGTG
>JBOGGR010000091.1:0-19077 GCA_050744025.1 Acidimicrobiales bacterium | reverse complement strand
GTCCTGGACGGGCGATCGCCGCTTCCGGGTCCTCCTCGGGCCGGACCTCGGTTGCCCGGCGGTCACCCAGTTCGTCGGCGAGATCCCTCCGGGGCGGGCGTCAGCCCACACCCACACCTACGACGAGGTGGTGCACGTGCTCAGCGGTCGAGGTGTCGTCCATCTCGATGACATGGACCAGCCACTGGCCCCGGGCTCGTCCATCTACCTCCCCCCCCACGAACCCCATTGCCTGGAGAACACCGGATCGGAGCTACTGACCGTCCTTGGTGCCTTCTATCCGCCTGGGAGCCCGGCGTCCAAGACGCAGGTCGCGGACCGCTGAGCGCTCCCTCCTAACCAACGAGCGATCCAAGTCCCCATCGGAAAGGACACAAAAGCCATGGCCAGACGTGCAAGGCGGGCGGTCGCGCTGGCGGCGCTGAGCGCCATCGCGGCAGCCTGCGGAAGCGGCGGCTCGAGCAGTCCCTCGACGACATCAGCTGCCGCTACACCCACCTCGTCCGGGTCGGGCGGCTCGTCGGCGACGACATCCGCGCCCCCGACCTCGAACGCCCAGAGCTCGAGCTGCAAGGGCTCGGTCGGCCTCATCGCCCCCCTCACCGGATCGGTCGCCGTGATCGGCCAGGAGCAGCTCCACTGGGCCCAGCTCGCCCTCAGCCTGTACAACAAGCAGCACGGCACGAGCTTCGGGCTGGTCCAGGGGGACGCGATGTTCGAGCCGGCCCAAGCCACGACCGTCGCCCAGCAGTTCGTCTCGAACAACTCCATCCTGGCGGTCGTCGGCCCCTCGTCGAGCGGGAACACGTCTGCTATCGGACCGATCCTGTCCGGGGCCCACCTCGCGTTCATCTCCGGCTCGGCCACGGCGACGAACCTCTCCAACGGGTCCTATCCGGCGTTCTTCCGGGTGGTGGCCAAGAACTCCCTGGAGGGCGCCTTCGACGCCAACCTCATCGCCCACACCCTGCACGCCAAGCGAGTGGCCGTGGTGGACGACGAGTCCTCCTACAGCGTCAGCCTGGCCGACCAGGCGGCGAAGACGCTGGAGAGGGAGGGGATCCAGGTGACCCGGCAGTCGGTCAACCAGCAGCAGATCGACTATTCATCAGTGGTGAGCAAGATTCCCTCTGGCACCCAGGTCGTCTATCTCCCATGGCAGATCGCCGCCAACGGCCAACTCTTCGCCGAGCAGATGGCCCAGCAGCACAAGACTGCCGTGATAGTGGGGTCCGACGGGCTGGCGTCCCAGTCCGAGTTCCATCCCAACGGCGCGTACATCACCGGCTTCTCGCCCGACATCACCCAGGTGACAGCCGACGCCCAGGTCGTGAGCGCCTTCAAGGCGAAGTACACAGGGTCGATAAGCACCTACGGGCCGCCGGAGTACACGGCCACCGTGGTGGCCCTGACCGCCCTCAGCGCGGCCTGCAAGTCGGGGAAGACGACACGGTCCGCCGTCCTGGCCGACGTCCGCTCGACCCACCTCGCGACGTCCATCCTGGGTGTGCCCGTCTCCTTCACCTCCCACGGCGACCTGCAGGACGCGAAGTTCTTCATCTTCAAGGTGGAGAACGGGAAGTACGTGATGGTGGGCTGACCGGGCCCGGCAGCCCGTTCGGCCCGAGGGCGAGCTAACGGAGATCCATGACGCTGTTCCTGTCGCTGCTCGTCAATGGCCTGACCCTGGGGGGCGTGTACGCGTTGATCTCGCTGGGATACTCCATGGTCTACGGGGTTCTCCAGCTTCTCAACTTCGCCAACGGCGACCTCTACATGGTCGGGGCGTTCGTCGGGGTGGGGATCCTCCAGGTGGCCGGGGGGCCGGCCAGTCGGGTGCTGCCGGTGCCCGTGGTCATAATCGTGATGATCCTGGCCGCCATGATCGTGTCAGGGGCGCTGGGGATCGCGATGGAGTACTTCGCCTACCGGCCGCTGCGGTCGGCACCGCGGATCGCCCCACTCATCAGCGCCCTCGGCGTCTCATTCTTCCTCGAGAGCTCGACCCTCCTGATCGCCGGGGCCGGCTTCTACTCCTATCGCACCAGCTCACTCGTCAGCGACTCGAGCGGCATCCACGTCGGCCCTCTGTCGGTGTCGGTCCTCCAGCTCCTGGTGATCGGGTCGTCGGTCCTACTCATGATCGTCCTCCAGATCCTGGTCCACGGGACCCGGTCCGGCAGGGCCATGCGCGCCATCGCCTGCGACATGGACGCGGCGGCGATGATGGGTGTGGACGTCGACAAGGTGATCTCGAGGGTGTTCTTCATCGGGGGAGCGTTGGCCGGGGCGGCTGGCGTCATATCCGGGCTCGTCTTCTCCAGGATCTGGTTCTACATGGGCTTCAGCGCCGGCCTGAAGGGGTTCACGGCGGCGGTGGTCGGGGGCATCGGGAGTGTCACGGGATCCATGCTGGGTGGGTTGGCCATCGGCTTGGCCGAGTCGTTCAGCGCCGGCTACCTCTCGTCGGTGTACTCGGACCTGATCGTGTTCGGCATCCTGATCGTGTTCGTGCTCCTGCGGCCTCGCGGGCTACTCGGCGCTCCCGCCATCACGAAGGTGTGACCCGGTGAGCATCAACGTCGACGAGTGGGGGAGCCGGGGGAGCGAGCGGCTGGAGGAGGAGAGTGGCCGGGCCGAGCGAGCCCAGAGGAGCCTCCGGCGAGTGCCCCTGGGAGTGCGGGTGGCCGTCGCGATCGTGGTGATCGGGCTGGTGCCCATCGCCGTCCACTCGACCTACATCGTGCAGGTCGGCATCAACGCCCTGCTCATGGCGCTCCTGGCCATGGGGCTGAACGTCGTCGCCGGATGGGCCGGCCTACTCGACCTGGGCTATGTGGCGTTCTATGGCTTCGGGGCCTACGTCTATGCTCTCCTGTCCTCGAACCAGGTCGGGATCCACTTACCCGGACTCGCTACGATCCTGATCGCCCTGGTGGCGGCGGCCGGGCTGGGTACGCTCGTCGGCCTGCCTTCGATCCGCCTGGTGGGGGACTACCTGGCCATCGTGACGCTGTTCTTCGGGCAGGCCTTCGTCCAGTTCGTGACGAACGTCGACCGCGGCGTCACCGGTGGGCCGGGGGGGATCACCGGGGTCCAGCCGCTTCGCCTCCTCGGGCTGCATTTCACGAGCGTGCAGGACTACTACTACCTCCTCCTCGGGGTGGTGGTGGTCGTGGCGGGGCTCCTGCACAACCTGAACCGGGCGAGGCTGGGGCGGGCCTGGAGGGCGCTGCGGGAGGACCCCGTGGCGGCTGAGGTGATGGGGGTCCCGGTCAGTCGGGTCAAGCTGCTGGCGTTCGGGGTGGGGGCAGCCATCGCCGGCCTGACGGGGACGGTGTTCGCCGCTGTCGAGTACGGGGCGTACCCGACCAGCTTCGGTCCGGACTACCTGATCATGGTGTACGCCGTCGTGGTGCTCGGTGGCACCGGGAAGTTGAGCGGGGTGCTGGTCGCGGCAGGCGTGATCATCGCCGTCCCCGAGGTGCTCAGGTCGCCCGAGGTGTCGACCTACCTCTTCTACATCCTGGTGGCGGCGGCGATCGTGGGTTGGCTCCGCCCATGGCGCCGGATGCTCGGGGTCCTCGGCGGCGCCGTCGCCGTGGGCTTCGTCGTGAGGGCAGTAGTCGGCGCGGCCGCCGCGAGCGCCATCGCCAACCTTGGCGCCCTGGGGGCCTTCGGGAGGCTGTGGATGGTGGACCTGGCTCGGCCCGGAGTGGTCGCCGACGTGGCGTTCATCGTGCTGGTCGCCAGCGTGCTGGCAGTGCCCCGACTGCGGGGGCTGGCCCGCACCCTGGGAGAGGCCGGCCTGGTCTACCTCGCCGCGTTCGTGTGGGAGAACCTGCTCGTTCTCCAGCCGAGCGTCACCCGTCAGCTGTTCCTGGGAGCCCTCCTGATCGTGGCCATGAACCTGCGACCGCAGGGGCTGCTGGGGGAGGCTCGGGTGGAGGTGGTGTGATGGGAGCGGTGCTGGCCCTGCGGGGGGTGACCAAGAGGTTCGGCGGCCTTACCGTGCTCCAGGGGCTGGAGCTGGACGTTGGCGATGGCGAGATCGTGAGTGTGATCGGCCCCAACGGGGCCGGGAAGACGACCCTGTTCAACCTCATCACCGGCGTCGACCGGCCCAGCCAGGGTGAGATCAGGTTGGACGGGAGGAGCATCGTGGGCCTCCAGCCCCACGAGGTCACCGCTCTCGGGATCGCCCGGACGTTCCAGACCATCCACCTCTTCCTCAACATGTCGGTGATGGAGAACGTCCTCGTCGGAGCGCACCACGGGCTGCAGACCCGGGCCTGGAAGGCCGCCCTACGCCTCCCGTCGGCCCGGCGGGAGGAAGAGGCGGCGCGGGACACGGCAGCCGGGCTGCTGGGGTTCTTCGGGAACCGTCTGGGACCCCACCGCTACGAGGAGCCCGCCTACACCCTGTCGTATGCCAACCGCCGGCGGCTCGAGATCGCCCGGGCGCTGGCGACCGATGCCAGGGTCCTGCTTCTGGACGAGCCGGCGGCCGGGATGAACCCCGTGGAGACGACGGAGATCGCCCAGCTGGTGGCTCGGTTGCGCGCCGACCTCGGGTACTCCATCCTCGTGATAGAGCACGACATGGGCGTTGTCGAGGGGATATCGGACCGTGTGGTCGCCCTGGACCACGGACTCAAGATCGCCGAGGGCGACTTCTCCCATGTCGCCGGGCACCCAAGGGTGGTGGAGGCCTACCTCGGCCTGCGGGCGGAGCAGCGGGGATGACACCCCCGGTGGAGGCAGTCGCGGTCGCCGAGCCGCTCCTCTGCCTGGACGCCCTGGACGTCTACTACGGCAAGATGCAGGTGCTCCGCGGTGTAGCAATCGAGGTCGGGAAGGGGGAGCTCATCTGCCTACTCGGAGGCAACGCGTCTGGGAAGTCCACGACCCTGCGGACGGTCCTCGGGCTGGTGCGGCCTCGGCGCGGCAGGGTCAGACTCGACGGCGAGGACGTCACCGACCTGCCGACAGGAGCTCGGGTAGCCCGAGGGGTCGCCATCGTCCCCGAGAACCGTCGCCTGTTCCCGCCTTTGAGCGTCCGCGAGAACCTGGAGATGGGGCTCTACCTACGACCGCGGGGTTCGGTCAAGGCGGCGTTCGAGCGTGTGCTGTGCCTCTTCCCTGCCCTGCGAGACCGGATGAGCCAGATGGCAGGGACGCTTTCGGGTGGTGAGCAACAGATGGTCGCCATAGCCCGTGCGCTCATGTCCGAGCCACGTGTCCTTCTCATGGACGAGCCGTCCATGGGCCTGGCCCCGGCCCTGGTGGAACGGAGCTTCGAGATCATCGAGGACGTCCACCGGACGGGAGTGTCCATCCTCGTCGTGGAGCAGAACGCCAACATGGCGCTCTCGGTGGCCGACCGGGGGTACGTCCTCCAGATGGGGGAGATCGTCCTGTCGGGCCCAGCCTCGATGCTCCGCGAGAACGAGCAGCTGAAGAAGGCCTACCTGGGCCGCTGACGGCCTTAGCCGGCCTCGTGCCCGAGGCCTGTGAGTTGACAGTTGATCAAATCGCACGGTATGGTCGAGCTCCACGGCCGGGGACGCCGGCCCGCCGTGGGAGCTCGGCAGGTGACGGAGCCGGCAGGGTGTGCCGCTAGTCGGAAGGTGTCGTGACCATGCTCTTGAAGTCGGTCGAGTACGTCCGGCCCGACACGGTCGACCAGGCGCTCCAGATCCTGCGGTCCCAGGAGGGGGCGGCGCCCCTCGCCGGCGGGCAGAGCCTCGTGAACGTGCTGAAGCACCGGGTGGCGTCGGTGGACGTCCTGGTCGACATCGGCCGCCTCGGCGAGCTCCGGACGATCAGGCAGGGCTCGGACGGCTCGGTGGAGATCGGGGCGTGCGTGACCTACGACGAGATCGACAGGTCGACGGAGGTGCGTGCCGGGCACCGCATCGTGGCCGAGGTGGCGTCCCACATCGAGGACCAGCAGATCCGCAACCGCGGGACGATCGGAGGGAACTGCTGCCTGAGCGATCCGACCAACAACCTCCCCCCGCTGCTCGTGGCCCTCGGTGCCACCATGCACGTCCGGTCGGCCGAAGGGTCCCGGGAGGTACCGGCCGAGGACTTCTTCGAGGGGTACTTCCTCACCGCCCTCGAGCCGGGAGAGCTCCTCACGAGCATCTCCATCGCGGCGCTGGGCCCCCGGGCCGGCGCCGGCTACGCCTCGCTCAGCGTGGGCGCCGACTCCAAGGCGATCGTGCGGGCCTCGGCCCTGGTGCGGGTCGACGGCGTCGTCGACGATGCCCGGGTCGTCCTGGCCCGGGTCACGCCGGCGCCCGTCCGGTGCCGGCCGATGGAGGAGGCTCTGCGGGGGGCGCCGCCGACGAGCGAAGCGGTGCTGCGGGCGGCCGAGGCGGTGGGCCCGGGCCTGGACCCGGTCGCCGACTCCCACGGGAGCAGCGAGTACCGCCGGGAGATGGCGAGGGTCGTGGCCGGGCGGGCCGTGCTCCAGGCGATCACCGAGGGAAAGGGACCCAGTTGATCGAGCAGGACACCACTCATGCCATCGGGGTCACGATCAACGGCGACCGGTACCAGCAGACCGTCCAGGCCCGCCAGCTGCTGGTGCACCTCATCAGGGACACCCTGGGCCTCACGGGGACCCACATCGGCTGCGACACCGGGAACTGTGGGGCGTGCTCGATCATCTTCGACGGCAAGGTGTTGAAGAGTTGCATGATCCTGGCGGTCCAGGCTGACGGTGCCGAGATCGAGACGGTGGAAGGGCTGGCCCGGGACGGGAAGCTGAATGAGCTGCAGCAGAGCTTCCACGAGCACCACGGGCTCCAGTGCGGGTACTGCACCCCCGGGATGCTCATGAGCGCCACCTACCTGCTGCGGGAGAACCCGACCCCGACGGAGGAGGAGATCCGCCGGGGTATCAGGGGGAACATCTGCCGCTGCACCGGGTACGTCAACATCGTCCGGGCCATCGCCGCCGCGGCTGTGGCCGGGGCGGGGAGCTCTGCGGCGGCGGGCGGCAGCGCGGCGGGCGGGACCGCGGCAGAGGAGGCGGGCCGGTGACAGAGTCCTCGAGCACGGAGCAGGCTGGCGGACCTGTTGCCACCGCCGAGCGGCCCGCCACATGGGCGGGCAGGAGCGTCCCGAGGAAGGAGGACAGCCGGCTGGTCCAGGGCCAGGGAGCCTTCGTGGACGACCTGGGGATGCACGGGCAGGGCTACGCCCACTTCGTGCGGTCACCTTACGCCCACGCCCGCATCCTGTCGGTCGACCCGGCTCCTGCCCTTGCCCTCCCCGGTGTGTATGCCGTCCTCACCGGCGAGGAGGCCAGGGCGATGTGCCAGGTGCCCTTCTTCCAGATCGCCCCAGAGCCGGCCGGGCGGATAGAGGAGTGGCCCCTCGCCGTGGGCAAGGTCCGCTACCAAGGAGATGCCGTCGCGGTCGTGCTGGCCGATTCCCGGGAGGGGGCCCGCGATGCCGCCGACCTGGTCGAGGTGGAGTACGAGCCGCTGCCGGCGGTCGTGGACGGCGTGGACGCCGCCGACGCCGGCTCGCCCATCCTCCACGAGGAGGCAGGGACGAACGTCGCCTGGCACGGGCTCTTCGACTGGGGCGACGTCGACTGGGCCCTGGAGAACGCCGATCACGTCGTGCGGATCGACCGCCTCCACTTCCACCGGTTCTCGTCGACCCCCCTGGAGTGCAACGGGGCCGTGGTCGACTGGGACGCGGGCAGCGGGGTGGTGCGCATCGAGTCGAACTACCAGATGCCGATGTTCGCGGCCATGGTCATCGGGCCCACCCTCGGCGTCCCCGTCAACAAGCTCTCCTTCTCCTCCAGGGACATCGGCGGGGCGTTCGGCACGAAGATCGGGAGCTATCCCCAGATCGCCGCGCTGGCGCTCCTCTCCAGGAAGGCGCGCCGTCCCGCCAAGTGGACCGAGTACCGCACCGAGCACATGCTGTCCGCCGGCCAGGGCAACGAGCGGACCTTCCTCGACATCGAGGTGCCCGTCATGGCCGACGGCACCATACTCGGCTTCAAGCTCCGCGCCTACGACGACGCCGGGGCCTACCTCCACTACGAGCCGCTCGGAGCGGTGATCTGGTCCCAGGTGGTGCCGGGGTGCTACAAGCTGAAGCACGTCCGGGTCGACTACACCGAGACGCTCACCACCAAGTGCCCGACCGTGCCCAATCGGGGCTACTCGCGCATGCAGCACCTGTGGCTGGTGGAGCGGATCGTCGACGTCGTCGCCCACGAGCTCGGCTTCGACCCGGTGGAGCTGCGCAAGACCAACTACATCAAGCCGGAGGACTACCCGTACGAGACGCCGAACGGATGCGTGTACGACTCGGGCGACCTGCCCAGGTCGCTCGACATGGTGCTGGACCTCGTCCACGCCGCCGCCTGGCGCCAGCGTCAGCGAGAGCTCGGGACGGGTAGCGGGAAGCGCATCGGGATCGGCATCGGCAGCACCCTGGACTCGGGAACCAACAACTTCGGCCAGGCGAGGATCATCAACCCCGACCTGCCGTTCTCGGGCAACGGCGAGGCGGCGTTCGCCAAGCTGGACCTGTACGGGGAGGTGAACGTCGACCTCGGGACCACGCCCCAGGGCCAGAGCCACGAGACGACCTCCGCCCAGGTGGCTGCTGACATGCTGGGCCTCTCGCCGGACCAGGTGACGGTGTCGACCGGCTTCGACCAGGCCCGGAACACCTACGTTGGCTTCTCCGGCACCTACGCCAGCCAGTTCGCGGTCACCGGGCTGGGTGCGGTCATGGGAGCGGTCGACAAGCTGCGCGCCGAGATCGTGAAGGTCGCTGCCTTCGTCCTGGCCGCGGGCGAGGAGGAGGTCGAGCTCCAGGGCGGCTCCGCCGCGGTGAAGGGTGATCCCGGCCGGTCGGTCCCCTTCATCGGCATCGCCAACCTGGTCTACGCCAACAACGCCGCCCTCCCGCCCGAGCTGCGGTCGGAGGTGAGCCTCAACTGCCGCTATGTGTACGTGCCTCCCTTCGAGGTGCCGGACGTGGCCACGAAGTCGGGGAACCTCACGCTCACGTACGCCAGCCAGGTGCACGCCTGCGTGGTGGAGATCGACGAGCAGACGGGCCAGGTCGACATCCTGGAGTACGCGGCGGTCGACGACTGCGGCCGGCGCATCAACCCTCGGGTCGTCGAGGGGCAGGTCCACGGCGCCGCCGGCCTCGGGATCGGCGCCGCCCTGTACGAGTCGTTCGAGTACGACGAGGACGGGCAGCTCCAGGAGGCGTCCTTCTACGAGTACCACGCCGCCACCGCGATGGACCTCCCCGACATACGCTGCGGCGACATCGAGACCGTCAGCCCCTTCACCCCCAACGGGGCCAAGGGGATGGGGGAGGGCGGGGGCGCTCCCGTGCATGCCATCTGCAGCGCCGTCCAGGACGCTCTCGGAAGAGCGGACGCGATCGTCTCGGACACCCACAACCACTGGGAGCGGGTGTACCGCCTCCTCCGCAGCGGGGAGCGGGGGGAGCCCCGGGGCATCAGCGTGAGCTCCCGTTGAGCGGCGAGACGACGAGCGGCGAGAGGACGCCGGGCGGGACCCCGAGATGATCCTGCGCAACGAGCTCGAGATCGGCGCAGACGTGGAGACGGTCTGGGCCCACCTGCTGGACATGGAGACCGTCGCCGGGTGCGTGCCCGGGGCGAAGATCGACGGGACCGAGCCGCCCAACGTCTACAGGGGGACCATCCGGATCAAGATCGGGCCGATGACCGTCGACTACCGGGGCCGGGCCACCCTCTCGGAGGTGGACGAGGTCGCCCGGTCGGCGACGATCCTCCTCCGGGCCCGTGAGGCGAAGGGTCAGGGCTCGGCCCTGGCCACGGTCCGCAACCGCCTCGAGCCGACAGCGGCCGGCGGGACGCGGGTGATCGCCGAGACCGATCTCCAGATCACCGGCCCTCAGGCCCAGTTCGGCAAAGGGGTCATGGAGGACGTCGGGAGCCGGGTGCTGGTGGAGTTCTCCCGGCGCCTCGAGGCCCGGATCGCGGCAGGGAGGGGCGTTGCAGGGGGAGGGGCCGAGCACGGCGACGACGGGAGCCGCACCAGCGCCGCGACCGGCGGCAGCGGCGCCAGCCCGGCAGGTGGTGAGGGAGGCGGAGCCTCCGGCGTGAGCACCCCCGGCCCTGACGCCGAGGTGCTCGACCTGGGACGCATCCTCTCCCAGTCCGTCGCTGGCAGGATCGCCCTGGCCGGCGGCTTCGTCGCGGGGGCCGTTGCCGCCGCGGTGCTCGTCGTGGCCTTGCTGCGCCGGCGGTAGGGCGTGCGCGGCGGGGCCTGGCCACGAGTTGGACGTCAGCCGGACTCGGGATCGATCCCGGCCCGGCGAAGCGCTTCCGCGAGGTGATCCGCCCGCCTCGCCTCGGCGTCCGCCCGCTTCGTCTCGGCCTCCGCCCGCCTCGTCTCGGCCTCCGCCCGCCCCGCCTCGGCGTCGGCGCGGGCGATCTCGGTCGCAGCGTCGACGAGCTCCCGCCCGACCGGCATCCACAAGCGAGCGTCGCCGGGCTCGAGCTCGATGCGCAGGCCGCCGAGATCTGGTCCTTCGTAGCGGTTGGCCGGCGGCCCTACCACGAGCTCACCGCCGGCGTTCCGCCACACCGTCAGGATCCCGTGGTCAGGATCGAGCTCGATGTGGACCGGGACGCCGATGCGTCCCAGGACGGACCGCTCGTGCTCGAGCTGGCGGAGTCCCTCGGCCTCGTAGTTGGCCGGGGACAGGACCTCGAGCGTCACTGCCGGCACCGGCTCGCCAGGGATGCGGTACACGGTGCGTGTCCCGCGCCGGGCTGAGGGGACGATCAGGACGTCCGGCGCAACCTGGTCTTCGTCGTCCACGCGCACGAAGATGTCCGACAGGACGAGGGCGGCGCCGGCGAAGATGTAGCGCAGGGCGTCCACCAGACGGTTCACCACGAGCTCGTGCAGCTCGGAGACGGTCAAGTCGTCGGCTTCGTCGGGCAGCGTGAGCCGGGTGACCACGCCACCATGATAGGTGGCCGCGATATGGCGTCGCCGGCCCGGTCAGGCGGACGGCACCGCCCTCCGTCAGGCGGACGGCACCGCCCTTGGTCAGGCCGGTCGGGCCGGCCTCACCAGCGCGGCCGACTCCGGCGCCCCGTCGAGCACCCGGACGGGCACGGCGGCCAGCGCCTCGCCGGCGGTGGAGCCGACCCGCCACGTGTCCTGCATGTAGAGGCAGGTGCGCTCGTCCGGGGCGATGACGTGGGGGTGCATTGAGATCACCATGTTCTCCCGCAAGGCCACGTCGAGGCCCTCGCCGACCCGGGGGTGCTCGATCATGGTCATCCCGATGGAGTGCCCGGTGACGTGCCCGAGCCGCCACCCCCGCTCCCGGAACGGCTGGGACGCCGCCCTGTGGGCCTCGTGGGCGGTGACCCCGTCCCTCATCACGGAGCCGGCGATCTCGTGGTGCTCCTGGTAGGCCTCCAGCATCCGCTGGGTCTCGGGGCTCACGGGCCGCCCACTGATGGGGCGCGAGAACTCGACCCAGTACCCGGCCGGCCCCGCCACCTCCAGCCCGTAGAGCAGCAGGTCGCCCGGCTCGATGGGCCGCTCGTGATCGGGCATCACCATCTCCGGGGTCACCGCCCCGTCGGGCCCCGAGAGGATCATGTCCATCGTGAGCCGGCCGGCGCCCCTGCTGGTGAAGACGGCCTCGGCCGCCCCCATGAGCTCGGCCTCGGTCCGGCCCGGCCGGTACGCCTCCAGGACGGCGGCCATCCCCGCCTGGTTGATGGCCATGCTGTCCCGCACCTCGGCGATCTCCTCCTCGCTCTTGACCGCCCGGGCGAGGTCGAGCTCCTCGTCGAAGGGCACCAGGTCGGCCTCTCCCCGGGACAGCTCCCGGTAGTCGCGCACCGGCATCACGAAGTCGAGCCCGTGCACCCCCACCCGGCGGAACCCCCGCTCACGGAAGCGGTCCCGCATCCAGGTCCCGGGCGTGTCGACGAACACCCGGTCGGCCACGAAGGTCCCCTGGTGGTCACCCACCCAGCGGGCCTCCTGCGGGTAGACGCACACCGGGTCGGACTCCACCGGGATCAACGCGTATGCGTACCGGTGCACGATCCGGAAGCCCGACACGTAGCGCAGCGCCCCCTCGAACCCGGTGTACTCGCTCCCGCACACGAGCACCGCGTCCAGCCCGGCCCGCTCGGCCGCCCTTCGGATGTTGTCGTGGCGCCGGTCGATCTCGGCCCTGCTCGTCACGTCCCGCCTCCCCGTCCCGTCCCGCCTCCCGGTCCCGTCCCGCCTCCCTGTCCCGTCCCGCCTCCCCGCCCCGCCTCCCCGCCCCGCCACGAGCGCTCGAGCCCGTGCACGATGGCCACCATCGCCTCGTTGAGCGGCGTCGGCACTCCCACCTCCCGGCCGAACCGCACGATCCCGCCGTTCAGGGAGTCGACCTCGGTCGCGCGCCTGGCCTCGACGTCCTGGAGCATGCTGGCCTTGTGGTCGTGGGCGACGCGCACCGCGTGGTCCACGAGCGCCTCGGGGTCGCTGTCCAGCTCGATCCCGAGCGCCCCGGCCACGGCCCGCCCCTCCTCCACCAGCCCGGTGACGAGGCGCCGCAGCTGGCGCTGCTCGCAGGCCGCCCCGTGGGGCAGCCCGGTGAGCGCACCGATGGGGTTGGTGGCGGCGTTGAAGATGAGCTTGGTCCACTGGGCGCCCCGAGCGTCGGGGAGGGCGATGGTTGGCATCCCGCACCGGGTGAGGAGGCCGGCCAGGCGCTCCACCTCCTCCATGGAGGCGGGCTTCGGCTCGAAGGGGCCGATCCACGTGTCGCCGCCGGTGTCCTGGCCCACGTGGCCGGGCCCCACCAGGTGGCCGGCGGGGAAGGTGGTGCCCCGGATCACGCGGGGGACGTGCTCGGCCACCGCCTCCTCGTTGCCGATGCCGTTTTGCACAGAGCACACGGCGGCGCCTGCGAAGGCGCCGGCGGTCGCGGCCAACGCCTCGCCCGTGTGCATGGACTTGGTGGCGACTATGCCCAGCTCGCATGCGGGGACCTCGCCCGGGTCGGTCGTCGCCCGCAGGCGGCCCACCAGGTCGGCGACCCCCGACAGGGTGAGCCCGGACCGGTTGATCGCCGCCACGTGGTCGGCGGCGACGTCGTAGGCCCAGACCTCCACCTCGTCGCCCAGCTGGGCCAGGTGGGCAGCGAACAGGCTCCCGATGGCCCCGCATCCCACGACGCAGATCCTCACGCCGTGGCCCCCCCCGCCAGCCCCGCTGCCGCCACCCCTGCCGGCGCCGGGCGGCGCCACGAGCTCTCCTTCGCCTTGACCAGCCGGTAGACCGCGGCGGTGAGGGGCGCCGGGACCCCAGCCTCCCCGGCCTTGCGCACCAGCGCCCCGCAGATGGCGTCCACCTCGGTGGGTCGCCGGGCCAGGACGTCCTCGAGCATGGAGGGGAGGTGGGCGTAGGCGGCCCGGGCCGTCTCGCCCTGCGCCACCGCCCGCAGGTTCATCTCCCAGGGGTCTTCGTGGAGGGCCACCCCGAGGGCACGGGCCACGCCGACGCCCTCGTCCACGAGGGCCCGCACCACGTGGCCGAGGTCGGTGAGCGCCTCCTCCCGGACGTACTCCTCCACGTGGGGGAGGCCGGTGAGCGCGGCGACGGAGTTGACGGCCGAGTTGAAGACGAGCTTGGACCACTGGGCCGGGACGAGGTCGGGCATGGCCTCGGCCTGCAGCCCGGAGGCGACGAAGAGGCGGCAGGTCTCGGCTACCGTCGAGAAGGGGGTGCCCGTGCCGGCGTAGGGTCCCATCCAGGTGGCGGTGTCCAGCTCGTACTCGACGTGGGTGTCGCCGTGGCGGGTGCCGCTCATGAAGGTCACCGCGCTGATGACCGGCCAGGGGCCGTGGCGGACCAGGGTCTCCTCGACCCCGAGGCCGTTCTGGATCGTCATCATGGTGGCCGAGGCGAACCGGCCCTCCAGGCGTGCTGCCACCTCGTCCAGCTGCGTGGCCTTGCAGGCCACCACGACCAGGTCGGCGTCGCCCAGGTCGCCGGCGTCGTGGGAGGCCCTCACCCGGACGTGGCGCTCGGTCCTGCCCGACACCCGCAGGCCCTCCTCCCGCAGCGCCTCGGCGTGCTCCGGCCTCCTCGTGAGGACCGAGACCTCGGCCACCGCGCCGAGATGGGCGGCGCAGAGGCTGCCGATGGTCCCGGCCCCGACGACGCAGACCCTTTTGAGTGTCATCGCCCCGTTCGTGGGCACGCTTCTTTCGCGGAATGACCGCCATTCCTCCGAAGGCCCGTGCCCACCTTCACGGGTGCCGCCTCACCGGAAGTCGTCCGGGCTGGTGCACAGCTTCTCGCTGCCGGCGGAGGTGATCAGGAAGTCGTCCTCCAGGCGCAGGCCACCCCCGCCCTCCCAGTAGACCCCCGGCTCGATGGCGAGGACCATCCCCTCGCGGATCGGCTGCTCGTCGCCCTGGTGGGCCCAGGGCGGCTCGTGGGCCCGGGCGCCGACGCCGTGGCAGACCGGGTGAGAGGGCTGGCCCGGGTACCCGGCGGCAGCGAGGCCCTCCCGGATCGAGCGGTCGAGCTCGGCCAGGCTGGCGCCCGGCCGGGCGTAGGCCGCGGCCTCGCCGAACACGCCGAGGAGCTGGTCGAGCAGCGTGTCGTACGGGCGGGTGAGGGTGCCGGGACAGACGTTCTTGGTCAGGTCGCACCAGTAGCCGTCGGCGCACACCCATATCTCGAGCAGGGTGGGCTCGTCCTCCACCACCGGCCTGGCGCCCGTGCAGGTGAAGGTCTTGATGCCCGGCCCCGACCAGACAAGGGTGTAGGCCCGCGCCATGTCGACCCGGCCCTGGTAGCCGATGCCGACCTCGTGGACGTGGCCCTCGAACATCGCGCCCACCTCGCTCTCCCTCATGCCGGGGCGGATGCGCTCGCGCACGTGCTCGACGGCGAGAGCGGCGAGCTCGTTGGCGAGCCGCATGCGCTCGACCTCCTGGGCGGTCTTGGTCGCCCGCACGCCGGTGAGGAGGGGCACCGCGTCGACCACCTCCCGGACCACCGGGGCGAAGGCGTCGAAGTACGGGGCGGTGTAGACGGTGGGCTCGCCGACCATCCGGTCGGCGGACTGGCTCCCGTTCGTGAGCTCGACCCCGACCCGCCCGAGCAGGTCGCGCTCGGCCAGGACTTCGAGGCACATGTCGAGCGAGCGGGCGGTGGGCGGCCGGGGGTCGGCGGGGTGGTAGCTGGCGAACAGGCGGACGTCGCCCGTCCACGCGGTGCGGCGGGCGTCGTCCTCCTGGGGCTCGATGACGACGAGCGTCGGGTCGCCGTCGCGGGGGAACACGACCATGTCGTAGCCCTTCATGCACCAGTAGTTGGTGAGGTACAAGAGGTTGTCCGGGGCCCGGCAGACCAGCGCGTCGAGGTCCTCGTCCGCCATTCGCCGGCGGACCCGCGCCAGCTTCACATCGTCGATCGGATAGGTCATGGCTGGCGTGCGGCCGGCGCCGGCGTCCCGGTCACTGGCGGGATGGGGGAGGCTCGCCGTATGCCTGCTTCCACGAGATGACCGGGTTGCGCAGGACGCCCACGTGCTCGATCTCGCACTCGATGTCGTCGCCGGGCTTCAGGTAATAGGCCTCGGCGTCCTCACGGAAGCCGGCCACTCCCGACACCGTGCCTGTCGTGACCACGTCACCGGCGCTGTACACGAGAGGGGAGTGGTGGGCGATGAGCTCGGGGATGGTGACGGCCATCCGGCTGGTGTGGGAGCTCTGGCGGACCTCTCCGTTGACCCGCAGGGTCATGGCCAGGTCGTGGGGGTCGGGGATCTCGTCGGCGGTGACTATCCACGGGCCGAGCGGGCAGAAGGTGTCGATCGACTTGCAGAACGCGAACACGCCCGAGCGCATCTCCCGCCGCTGGATGTCGCGGGCGGTGATGTCGTTGAAGACGAGGTAGCCCCCGATGAGCCTGCCCGCCTCCTCGGGGCTCAGGTGCTTGCCCCCCTCCTTCAGGACGATCGCCAGCTCCAGCTCGTGGTCCAGCTCCTGTGTCAGGTGCTCTGGGTAGATGATGGGCTCGTCCGGCCCGATGATGGCGTCGGGGTTCTGGAAGAAGACGATCCACGGCGCGATCTCGTGCGACCAGTCGACCCGCTTGGACTCCTCCTCGTGCTCCCGGAAGTTCCCTGACGTGTGGACCAGCTTCTTCGGGATGATGGGGGCCCTCAGCCTGACGTCGGAGAGGGGGAGCTCCTCGCCGTCGGCCCCGGCGGCCTGGTCCAGGCCGGCGTCGCCTCGCTCGAAGAGGCTGCGCATGTCCGGGACGTCCACGGCGACCACGTGGTCGTCGCGAAGGACGCCGACGCGGCTGCGGCCGGCAGGGTCGGTGAACGTGACGAGCTTCATGGGGCGACCTCACAGACACGGGCTGCCGTCAGGGCGTAGACGCCGGCGATCCGCACGAGGCCCTCGACGTCGAGGCTCTCCCCGTCCGGTCCCGGCAGGCCGCTCGCGGTCCCGTAGTTGACGGTATGGATCCCATAGCGGGCAAGGCTCGAGCCGTCCGAGAACCAGAGGGCGGTGTCGCGCTCGGGCGGCTGCCCGAAGACGGCCTGGTGGCTGTCCGCTATGGCCTGCACGAGGGGATGGCCCTCGTCGATCTCCGAGCCCGGGGCGGTCACGTAGACCTCCGTCTCCACGCCGTGGTCCGGGAAGCGCTCGGCCAGCTCGTGCCCGAAGTCACGGAACGCCCGGCGGGCGTCGGCCATGGGCATGGTCGGGGGCACGCGCACGTCGAGGAAGAGGTCGGCCCGGTGGGGGGTCCGGCTGACCCGCCAGGGGTACCCGCCCCGGACGGCGCCGACGTTGACGACGCCCGGGCGGCCCCGGTACCCGGCCAGCTTCTCCCACGACGGGATCCAGTCGAGGACGGCCTCGGTCACCTGCCCGAGCCGCACGATCGCGTTCTCGGCCAGCCGCCCGCCGGAGAACGCCGTGTGCACGAACGGGCCGTGCGTCGACACCCGGCACCACATGGTCCCGTAGTGGCCGAGGATGATCCGCTGCTCCGTCGGCTCGCCCAGGATGCACATGTCGGCCGCCCCCCCGTGGGTCGTCAGGTGACGGCTGCCGGCGGCGTAGCCCCGGTACTCCTTGCCCCGGAACTCCTCCCCCCACTGGGTCTTCTCGATCTCGCCCACCACCCCGGCGATCATCACGTCGCCGAGGAGGCGCACGCCGGCGTCCCCGAGGGCGCGGACCGCCTCCAGGTAGCAGGCCAGCGCCCCCTTCATGTTCGAGATGCCCAGCCCGTAGATGCGGCCGTCTCTCACCACCGCGGACGGCTGGAAGCCGATCGGCCCCTTCAGCCAGGGCTCGTCGCCGGAGTAGGACGTGTCCATGTGGCCGTTCAGCATCAGGGTCTTCCCGCCGCCGCGGCCGTCGAGGGTCCCGAGGACGTTGGGCCTGCCGTCCTCCACCTCCTGCCACTGCACGTCCAGGCCCATGTCCGAGAGGATGGCGCGCATGCGCTCGGCCATGGCCTGCTCGCTCCCGGTGGGGCTCGGGATGTCGACCAGGGAGCAGGCGGTCTCGACCAGCCTGGCCTCGTCGACCTCCCCGAGTATGCGGTCGGTCGTGGCCGTCCCGCCGGCTCCGGTCACCGGGTCTCCGACATCGCCGCCAGCTCGGGCAGCACCTTCGCGCCGAAGAGCTCGATCTGCTCGGAGCGCCGGTCTCCCCAGAGCTCGAGCATGACGTGGGTGCAGCCGGCGTCGCGGTACTCCTGGATGCGCTCGACGCACTCCCGGGGGCTCCCGGCGATCGGGCGGCACTTGTCGAGGATCCGGTCGGTCACGGCGTCGGCCGCCGCAAGGCGGCCCCCCCGCTCCATGGCGTCGGCGACCGGGACGATCTCGTCCATGGAGAGCCCCGCCTCCTGGAGCAGGACGTCGGCGGAGCCCCGGATGTTCTGCACCTTGTTCGCCAGGTACATGGCGGCGATCTCCCGCGCGCCCTGGCGCCCCCGGTCGGGGTCGTCGTCGATGCTCGCCACGATGGTGCAGCCGAGGTCGATGTCGTCGGCGTCCCTCCCGGCCTGCCGGGCCCCCCGCCGCAGGTTCTCCCGGGCGTAGCGCACGAACCCCGGAGTGGTGATGCTGGGGGTGAGGAGGCCGTCGGCCATCTGCCCGGCCATCTCCTGGAGCCGGGGGCCCGTGCCGGCCACGTAGAGCGGCACGGAGGCGGGCGGGGCGTTGGCGTCGGGGGACAGGGGGGGCAGGTGGGCGCTGAACTCCTCGCCGTCGTACTCCACCGGCCCACCCCCGAGGACGGCCCGCACGATGCGCAGGCTGTCGCTGATCGCCGTGAGGGGCCGGGCGGGACCCCGCTCGCCGGCCCCGATGTGGCGCATGAAGATCTTCGACGCTCCGTACCCGAGGAGGAAGCGGTCCCTGCCGCTGCCGTCTGCGGTCATCTCCAGCATGACCCTGGCGTCCATGGCCACCTGGATGGGATGGCGGGTGTATGGCGAGATGATCCCCCAGCCCACGGCCAGGCGCGACGTGGCCTGGGCGATCAGCGGGGAGAGCGCGGTGGAGGAGCGAGCCTCCATGGAGTGCTTGCGCCACCAGGGATAGGCCTCCGCCAGCCAGATCGTGTCGAAGCCGTTGCGGTCCAGCTGGCGGGCGTGGTCGAGGATGTCGGCCACCGGCTCCATCGTGAGCTGCATCACGCCTATGCGGAAAGGGACGGCCACCTCGGCTTGCTCCTCGACGTTGCTGGCAGGGGGAGGGCCTGCTGGTGCGAGCATACGCCAGGCCCCCAGTATGATCAAATATCCGGTGGGGCCCGGGGGCGGCGCCGGCACCAGGGCCCCGCGCCGGATCCGCCGGCCGCCGCCGGCGCCCTGCCCCCGGGTATCGTCCAGCGGATGACGCAGGGGCCCGCGGCCGTGCAGGTCCTCGTCGCCCACGGCCCGAACCTCGACCTCCTGGGCGAGCGGGAGCCGGAGGTGTACGGGACCACGACGCTCGCCGAGGTGG
>JBOGGR010000090.1:0-6103 GCA_050744025.1 Acidimicrobiales bacterium | reverse complement strand
GCCCCCGCCTGCCCCCCGCCCGCCGGCGCCACCCAGCCGGCCGCCCGTGCCCCCCACGACCCAGGTGTCACCCTCCAGGGTCACGTCCACCCCCAGGCTTCGGAGGCCCTCGACCATGCAACGCACGTCGTCCGCCGCGAGCGGCTGGCGCAGCCGGCTCTCCCCCATCGCCAGGGCCGCGGCCACCAGGGCCCGGTTGGTGTGGCTCTTGCTGCCCGGGGCCGCCACCGCCCCCCCCAGCGGTCCCCGGGGCCGGATGGCCATCACCGGCGACGCCCCTCGAGCGCCCACAGCTCAGCCCAGCCGCCGAAGCGGCGACGGGCGCAAGCCGGTCGCCAGGAGGGCGTCACGCAGGACGTCGACGCCCTTGGCATCGACGACCAGGATCAGCACGCCCCTCTCCCCCTCGGCCGAGTGGGCGATCTCCAGGTCAGCGATGTTCGTCCCGAGCTCGCCGGCCAGGGTGGTCACTTCGGCCAGGACGCCGGGGCGGTCGGCGACCGGGATCCGCAGCTCGACCACGTCCTCGGGCCTGGGGACCCGGGCCGGCAGGTTGCGTCGAGCGGCCCGGGCCCGCTCGAGCACGGTCAGGAGGTCGCCCCGGCTGCCGGCCGCCACCACGTCCCTCACTCCGGTCATGGCCGCCAGCAGCCGATCCAGGGCGGCCACGATGGCCGTCCGGTTCTCGGCGCAGATGTCGGGCCAGATGCCGGGATGACCGGCAGCGACCCGGGTCATGTCCCGGAAGCCGCCTGCTGCCAGACGCAACAGGCCGGCGTGCTCCTCGGCCCCGTCGGCCGCCAGACCCATGAGGGTGGCAGCGGTGAGGTGGGGGACGTGGGAGACGAGCGCCACGAGGATGTCGTGGCGGTCGGGGGGGATGGCGATGACGTCGGCGCCCAGCGTGGAGATGATCGCCCGGAGTCGGGTGAAGGCGACTGCGTCCGTGGTCGGGGTCGGGGTGAGCACCCACGTCGCCCCTTCGAAGAGCTCGGGATCTGCTCCCTCCACCCCCTCCTGCTCGGAGCCGGCCATGGGGTGACCGCCCACGAAGCGGGGATGGTCGACGGCCGCCACGACCGGGCCCTTCACGCCGGCCACGTCGGTGACGACCCGGAGACGATCGCCGCCTCGGCCCGATGTAGCAGCCGCACCGGCTCCGGCGGCCGCACCGGCTCCGGCGGCCGGGCCGCCGAGCGCGGCCCGGGCGACCTCTGTCACGGCCGACACCGGCGTGGCGATGAAGATCACCTCGGCCAACGGATCGTCGCCCAGCGCGTCGAGGGCGCCGAGCTCCAGCGCCGCCTCGGCGTGGTCGGGGTCCACGTCCCGGCCAGTGACGTGCCAGCCGCGGGCCCGCAGCGCCAGCCCGATCGACCCGCCGATCAGGCCGGTGCCCACGATCGTCGCCCGGCGGCGCCCGCCTCCTCCCCCCGCCTCCTCCCCCAGCGCCCGTCCTCCCGGGCTCTCAGTCGGGGAGGTCATCGCGCAAGCCCCTGGCACCCTCGAGGTAGACGTGGTGGAGGTCGGAGCGGGCCCTGTCCGTCTCCACGTGGATGAGCACCCGGATGCAGAAGGGCGTGCCTCCCACCACACCCAGCTCACGGGCGCAGATGAGGGGGACGTCCCCGAGGCCGAGGCCCCGCGCGGCCGTCGCCGGGAACATCGACACGACGTCGTCGGTGGCGGTGAAGAGGATGCTGATGAGGTCGTCGTGCAGCACTGCGTTGCGCTCCAGCAGGCTCGTCACCAGGCGCTGCACCTGGCTCGTCACCTGCTGGACCGTGTCCGCGTCCACCGTCGTCGCCCCCCGGAGGGCCCGGACCGCCATCGGGACGGGGAGCCTAATGTTCCGGCGCAGCAGTTCCACGCAGGCCGGGAGCGGCGCGCTCGGCGTCGGTGAAAAGGGGGCGAGCCCCGCTAGTGCCCCGCAGGGGCCGACCCAGCGACGGCCCGGCTCAGCGACCGGACCTCGTCGACGGTGAGCTGGCGCCACTGCCCCGGGCCCAACGAGCGGTCGACGATCGGCCCGATCCGGGTGCGGACCAGGCGCCGGACCGGATGGCCGACCGCAGCGCACATGCGGCGGACCTGGCGGTTGCGGCCCTCGTGGAGCACGAGGCGCAGCGTCCCCGGCCCCACCACCCCGACCTTGGCCGGGGACGTCCGGCCGTCGTCGAGCGCCACGCCCTGGCGGAGCTGGCGGAGCACGCCCGGGAGCGGGGTCCCCTCGACCTCCGCCAGGTACTCCTTCTCGACCCCGAAGGAGGGGTGGGTGAGGTGCTGCGCCAGCTCCCCGTCGTTGGTGAGCACCAGCAGCCCCTCGGTGTCGGCGTCCAGGCGCCCGACCGGGAAGACCCGCGGGTGGGCCGGGACCAGGTCCAGCACCCGGGGGCGCCCTGCCGGGTCGGAGGCCGTGGTGATCACCCCGGTGGGCTTGTTGAGCAGGTAGTAGACGAGGTCCGGGCGGACGCCCACCGGCCGCCCGTCCACCGCGACGCGGTCTGCGTCAGGGTCGACGCGCTGGCCGAGCTGGGCCGGCAGCCCGTTCACGGTGACCCGCCCGGCCCGGATCAGGTCCTCGCACACCCGCCTGCTCCCGAACCCGGTCCGGGCCAGGACCTTCTGGAGCCGCTCCCCACTCGCCGGGTCGCCCGGCGGCCCGAGGCCGCTCAACGGTCGCGAAGACCCTCCTCCAGGGCCTCGACCACGTCGGGGCCAGGCACGAAGTCGCCCAGCGACGGCAGCTCGTCGAGGCGGTCCAGGCCCAGCCTCTCCAGGAAGGCCGGCGTCGTGCCGAGCAGGACGGCCTGGCCCGGTCCCGGGTCACGGGCCACCGCCTCGACGTACCCGCGCTGGGTCAGCATGCGCACCACGCCGTCCACGTTGACCCCACGGATAGCGGCCACCTGGGCACGGGAGACGGGCTGGCGATAGGCCACGATGGCCAGGGTCTCGAGCGCCGCCGCCGAGAGACGGGCCGACTGGCCTTCCACGGCAAAGCGCTCCACGAAGGGGGCCAGGTCGGGGTGGCTCTGGAAGCGGTAGCCCCCCGCCACCCGGGCCACCACGAAGCCCCGCCCCTCGGACTCGTAGGCGGACCGGAGGGCCTCACACCGGGCCTCGACCCGCTCGACGGCCATCTCCAGCAGCTCGGCCAGCAGCGAGGGGGGGACGGGCTCGTCCGCCACCATGAGGACGGCCTCGATGGCACGAGTCGCCTCGTCCCTGGGCGCCCCTCCCGGGGTCGCCTCGTCCCCGCTCACTCGGCCTCCGCCAGCAGCCCCCGGCCGACCAGGTCCGCCTGCGCCTCGTCACCGGTCCAGGCCACGTGCAGGTCGCCGAACGTCTCCGCCTGGTCGAGCTCCACCAGGCCCTGCTTGTACAGCTCGAGCACCGCAAGGAAGGCGACCACCACCTCCAGCCTGGTCGAGGCAGACGTGGTCAAGGATCGAAATGTCGTCCGTCCCGCCGCGGCCAGCGTGCCCACCAGCGCGGCTGCCGCCTCCGCCACGCTCAGCGTCACGGCCGGCAGGTGGGAGACGTCGACGGTCGGCGCCGGGCGGGGAGCGGCGGCTCGCAGGTAGGCGGACCGCAGGTCCTCGGGGCAGACCCCGGCCAGCAGGTCGGGGGCCAGGCCGGCGAAGGGCTCCTCCATCCCCGCCAACCGGGGAAGGGACCGGCCCGCCTCGGCGGCCAGCCGGGCCAGCGCCACGGAGGCGTCCTTGAACGTCTTGCACTCGAGCAGGCGGGCGAGGAGCAGGTCCCGCTCCTCCCAGAGAGCCACCTCCTCGTCGAGGTCGACGTCGTCGGGACCGGGGAGCAGGCGGCGGCACTTGAGCTGGATCAGGGTGGCGGCGATCAGGGCGAACTCCGTCGCCACCTCGAGGTCCAGGCCCTCCAGGTGCTCCAGCCCGGCGAGGTAGGCGTCCACGATGCCGCTGATCGACACCTCCCAAAGGTCGACCTGCTCGGCGGTGATCAGGTGCAGCAGCAGGTCGAGGGGGCCCTCGAACACGGCAGTGGTGACCTCGTAGGGCACCACCGGAGCCTACCGGCAGGCCGCCGGCGGCCCGGGGATGCCCGTCGTCCCAGGTGTCACCGGAACGGGGGGTGGGGCGGGAAGCCCACGGCTTTAGCCGTGGGAGGAAGAGCCCCGCTCGGGCCGTCGGCCCGACCTTGGATGCCTGAGCTGGACGAACCGCGCCGTGATACACCCCCATGAGATAATGGGTGCCGTGGGCTACCGCTCGACCAACAAGGTCGTGTACTCGGCCAAGTACCACCTGATCTGGTGTCCCAAGTGCCGCCGGCGGGTGCTGGTCGGGAGGGGTGGAGACCCGTCTGAAGGAGATCATCGCCGAGGTGGTGGATGAGGTCAGCGGCCAGGTGATCGAGCTGGAGGTGATGCCCGACCACGTGCACCTGCTCGTCGAAGTTCCCCCGAGGGTGGCACTGTCTAGCTTCATCGGTCTGATCAAGGGTCGCTCGTCTGCCTTGTTGCGCGCCGAGTTCGTCCAACTGCGGCGTCTGCGAGCGCTGTGGAGCCCGTCGTGGTTTGTCTCCACGGTGGGTGGCGCCCCCTTCGAGGTCGTCCGCCGCTACGTCGAGAACCAGAAGGCGGTCGCGTAGATGGCGCTCGCCGAGGTCCGCTACCGCTACCGCCTGCGGGTCAGCCCGGCCCAGGCCGAGGGCCTCCAGGCAGTGTTCGACGCCTGTCGCTTCGTGTGGAACACCGGACTCGGGCGGTGGGGAGACCTGTGGCGCCATGAGGACCTCTCGCTGTCCTATGCCGATGCTGACAAGGAGCTGACCGACTGGCGCTCTCGTTTCGAGTGGTTGGGGGCTGCTCCGAGCGTTCCCCAACAGCAGGTGCTGCGAGACCTCTACCTTACGTTCCGCAGGTCAGCGGAGACTTCAGCTCGAATTTGCTGACCGGGGTCAGAGCGCCCCGTAGGGGCTGGTCGGGATGTCGAGGAGGCTCAGGATCTGTTCCTGGAGGGGGGTCAGGCTCGGCTCTTGAATCGCGAGAACCTGGCGGCGGTGGAAGACGATGGTGCGGGCGAGGGGGTCCAGTAGCTCGAGGACCCGGTCGGCGGTGGGTGAGCTGCACGCCCGCTCCTCGTAGTAGAGCGGTAGCTGGCTGATCTTGGCTGAAGTCATGGCCCGACGTAGCTCGCGCTCGACGAGGGCGTGGACGAGCAGTGCCGCGTAGAGGCAAAAGCCGAGGGCGTCGATGCGGTACTCGCTCTTCAGCTCGAGCGGGGCGGCCTCGATCACTCCCTTGAAGGTGGCGTGGCGACGCTCCAGGTGAGGCTGTGCCTTGTAGGCGACGAGCAGCTCGGCCGGTGCCATGGCCTGGTCGTTGGTGACAAAGGGAAAGCATCCGTCTGAGGCGGCGTCGGTGGCGATCTGGGCGGCGTCGGTCGAGAAGCGAAGCGTGAAGCGGCTCTTGTCGATCCGCCGGTAGCGGGTGTCGGGCCCCGGCCGGCCCCGCCGCTCCTGGCGGTAGTCGCAGCTCAGCTCCTCGCCGACTTGGAACTCGATCCAGCGAGTAGCCCCGGCTTCTGCGAGCACCCCTCTGGCAGCGTCTTCGACCGCGCCGCGGCTCTTCAGCCGACAGCGCGCTGAGCCGAGGCTCGCGGCCAGCTCGAAGAGTGCAGCGTTGGCCCGCTCGATGCGGTCGCTGCGAGAGGCGGCGTCGTTCGCCCGCTTGGTGGACGAGCGTATCCACACGATGCGGTGGCCCTCTTCTGTGGGCATGGGGGCGGGGACGGCCCAGTACACCTCTTCTGGGTCGGCCTTGCGCTTCCCGGGCCGGCGGGCGATCTCGGCCCAGTCGATGGGTCCGGTGGCGAGCCACGCCCGCCCTGCCTGGTCCTCCTTGCGGGTGCGGGGCAGGACCGTCAAGAAGCGCCCGCCATGAGAGGCGATGTGGTCCATGTTGTCGCGTGTCGCCAGCTTGCAGTCGGCGACGTATTCACTGAACCACTGAACTGGGCGCTACGTCACCCTCCTGGGTGGCGCATGTCGCTGTCAGGCCAGGGCGTCGCCCCGCTCATTCCGGCCGGGTTCGACGGTCCGGTTGGGGGGCCGGCCGAGA
>JBOGGR010000089.1:0-3384 GCA_050744025.1 Acidimicrobiales bacterium | reverse complement strand
GAGCGCAACGACCGGGTCGGAGGGGCCGTCATGAGCGGCGAGGCCACCTGCCCCGGCTTCGTGCACGACCTGTTCGCCACCAACCAGAACCTCTTCCTCGGGTCGGGGGCATGGTCCGAGCTCGGCGCCCCGGGCGGCGCTCCGGGTGGGCCCGGGCGGCCTTGGCGAGCTGGCCCGGCTCCTCCTCTCCTCCACCCGCGAGCTGGGCGACCGGTTCATGGCCAGCCCCGAGGCGAAGTCCCTCGTGGCCTGCTGGGCCATGCATCTCGACTTCGGGCCGGACGTGAGCGGGGGTGCGATGTTCCCCTTCCTCGAGCTGTTCGCCGGCATGGAGGCCGGCATGTCCGTGGTCGAGGGCGGGGCCTCCCGCCTCTCCGACGCTCTGGCCGCCGTCGTGGTCGCCCACGGCGGGGAGATCCGCACTGGCACTCCCGTGGAGCGCGTCGTGGTGGACCGGGGCGCGGCCTGCGGGGTGGAGACCGCCGGCGGGGAGCGGATTGCCGCCCGGCGGGCGGTGGTCGCCAACGTCACCCCCACGCTGCTGGCCGAGCACCTCCTTCCCCCGGGCGCCCTCCCGGGGCGCGCCCGTATCCAAGCCGCGTCGTACGCCTACGGCCCTGCGACGATGGTCGTCCACCTGGCGCTGCGGGGCCCCCTTCCCTGGGAGGCCGGGGGGGACCTGGACCAGTTCGGGTACGTCCACGTCGCGCCGTACGTCGACGACCTGGCCTCGACGTACACCGAGGCGGTCGGCGGCCTCTTGCCACGGAGCCCGCTCCTCGTCGTCGGCCAGACCACTGCCGTCGACCCCTCGAGGGCGCCGGCCGGCCACCACGTGGTGTGGATCCAGGTCAGGGCGCTGCCCGCTCGCATACAGGGCGACTCCCTCGGCCGGATCTCCGCCCGGTCCTGGCCGGACGCCAAGGTCCCCTTCGCCGAGCGGGTGCTCGCCAAGCTCGAGTCGTACGCGCCCGGCACCCGGGCGCTGGTCGTGGGCCGGGCGGTCCTCGGGCCCGACGACCTCGAGGCGCACGACCCCAACCTGCGAGGGGGCGACAGCCTGGCCGGGAGCCACCACCTCCATCAGGGCCTCCTCTTCCGGCCCGTCCCCGGGTGGACCAGGTACCGGACGCCGGTCGAGCGCCTCTACATCGTGGGGGCGGCGACCTGGCCAGGAGCCGGGGTCAACGCCGTGTCCGGGCGCATCGTCGCCCGCCGGATCCTGGGCTCCCCGCAGCTCCGTGCCAGGCGCGCGACCCGGCGGTCGTCCCCGGCCTGACGTGTTGACCGGGCGATGAGCTCGATCCGGCGCTTGGCGTGCACGATCTCGGTGAGAGCGGCGTCGATCGTGGCCCGCAGGGTCGTGGTTCCGAGGATGGCCGCCGCCTCCCTTGCAATATCGTGATCGATCTCCACGGATGTCTTGGCCATGACCAGAAGATATCGACCTCGCTCCCGGCAGCCGAGGCCCCCGGCTCGGCCCGGCGAGGAGCCGGGCCCTTGCAGAGGGTCAGCCGGCGCCGGCAGCCGCCTCAAGGGTGGCCAGCACGGCCTCGAAGCGGTCCGGGCCCCAGGGCAGCGGCGAGACGATCGGGAAGTCCACCCCAGCCTCGGCGTAGGCGGCGAGGCTCGCCCTGAGGTGGCCGGCGTCGCCGATGCGGTCGATGCCGTCGACCAGGTCGTCGGAGATGGCGGCCAGGGCCCCCTCCTTGTCCCCGGACCGGTAGCGCTCCCGCACCTCCCTCACCGTGGCGGCGTAGCCCGCCCGGGCGAAGCTGGTCGCGTAGGCGTCCACGGTCAGGTAGCCGAACAGGTGCTTGCGAGCCTCGTCCCTGTTGGCCTCCGGGTCCCCCAGCCGGCAGTGGACGTAGGCGTAGACGGCGGCGTCGCCCCCGGCCCGGACGTGCTCGACCGAGCGGGGCACGTGGCTGGGCGGCAGGTAGGAGAGGAGGACCCCGTCGGCCACCTCACCGGCCAGGCGCAGCATCCCCGGGTTGAGGGCGCCCAGCACTATCCGGGGCCGGCGCTCGCCCATAGCCACTCCGAGGCGGAACCGGGAGACCCGGTAGAACGCGCCCTTGTAGTCGACCGGCTCGCCGGAGAGGCAGGCCCGCAGGACCTCCACGAACTCCCTCACCTGGGACAGCGGGCGGTCGCCGTAGGTCGCCCCGTGCCACCGGCCTGCCACCACCGGCGACGAGATGCCGATCCCGACCATCACGTCGCGCTCCGGGGCCAGGGCCTGGAGGGTGGCCGCGGCCATGGCGAGGAGCGGCGGCGTGCGCAGCTGGAGGGCGACCACGCCGGACGCCAGGTCGAGGGAGGGTGCGGCGACAGAGATGGCCCCCAGCGTGGAGAAGGTCTCCGGCCCGGTGATCTCCGACGTCCAGAACGAGCGGTAGCCCAGCTCCTCGGCCCGCCTGGCCACGGAGAGGAGGGACGCCGCTCCGAGCGAGTACGGCGGCGTGAACGTGACGCCGAGGGGCGGGAGGGAGGCGGGCATACGGCTCCCGGCAAGCTAGCACGGGCCCCCTCGCGACTCCCCATCCGGCCCTTTGGAGAAATGGCACCTCCTCCGCCCCCCCTCCGTGCCCACCCCCGGAGGCCGTGCCCGGACGCGGGACTGGGTGGGCGCCCTCCGGGCGCCCACCCCGTCAGACCTAAATTCGCGATGTAGTTTCATGTAGTTACAGCAGCGTAAGTACGCTTCTGTAGTTCGAGGTGGCTGTTCACACGAGCGGCAATCGACCTCGATGGACTCAGGATGTCACGGTGAGGGTCGGATACTGCGGGGGAAGGGCTCCTCGATCGAGCGGGGCACTGATCGTCTCGAGCCGGGCCGGTTCGAGAGCCGCATCGTTACGGCTATCGTTACGCAACGGGAATGTGGACCCCTGCAGGGGCGGCCTCCCATGGTTCGGGCGGTAGCCGGAGCCGCTGGCGGCCGGTTCCTCCTTATTGCGTTACGCTTCGTCTTCTACGTGGGGGCGAAGCTGGGCAGGGTGGCCAACAAGGCGTAGGCGGCGAGCAAGGGACCGCCCTCCTGGCAGGGATGAAGATGCACTATGAGGCCCCGGGCGTGGTGAGCGAGACGGGCGGGGACCATGATGATCTCTCGACGCAGGCGCTTGCCGTGGGCCCGGTCCGGACGGGCTCGAGGGCGCCAGGGCGATGCTTCGGCGCCGTCGGGCCGCCCGGCGCCGTCGAGTTCGGCTTTGTCGGCTTGGCTGCCGGCCGGCTCGGCCTGTCTCGCCAGGGCGGCGATGGTCGCCGAGATGTTGAGGGCGAAGAACGCCGCCCACATCCACACCGCGTTGATGGCCGGATAGCCCGAGGGCAGGTGACGGAGAGCCATCCCCAGCTTGGAGTCCTTCAGGCGCTCCT